>JAKQYG010000001.1 GCA_023356515.1 Trichodesmium sp. MAG_R04
TTATGCTGGGGAGGACAAGAAGTTGACTTAAATCCTATTTTTTCATCTAACTCATAAATCAAAGATTCCGCTATAAAATTTTCATTTTCTATTAAGTCAAAATGCCCAAAATATTCCCAATTTAGTTGTTGTTTTAAAACTGATTTAGTCTTTTTCCATTTTTTCTTCCACTTATGTAAATAAAGATTCAAATAGACTTTATCCAAACGCTCTACAGACCTTAGTCTAACAGGATACATAGTTCCAATGGGTCTTTTGCTATTGTCAAAATCTGTAAAATTCCACCATTCAACTTCTGTATGAAGTAAATCTATAGGTAGGAAAATTTCAATAGTTAATTCCTTGATTTCCTTTTTTGATAGATCAGGTTTAGAAGAGTATTTAATAAATCTATCTATAAAGTTTTCAACTTGACTCAATTGGCATTTAATTCCCGATTCAGTTTCATTAGAATTGAGTAAAGATTGACAATTATTTAGATATTCATAAGAGTTTTCATGCTCACCCATAACTAACCAACTATGCAAAATAAATTGATTATTATCAGCAGGTTCAGATGATATAGTAATAATCAAATAATATTTTTGTTCTTCAGAAAAAAAATTTCCTGTTTCTCGAGCTTTATTTTCTTCTGGATACTTTTTTACTTCAGCTTTAATTTTTTGACTCATCTCCGGAGAGAGATTTTTATCTTGACTTAATACCTGGTAAAATACCTTCATTCGTCCAAATTTCTTCAATCTTTCTAAAATTTGCGAAATCTCGTTTTCTTCCAAATTTCCATCTGCCCACAAATTAACATCTGGAGGTAAAGCCTGTCGATAAGCTTCCTGGATACTCTCTAGAGGCATCCCAGAAAAGTCTAAATCTGGGAAATTTTCCTGGTTACTCTTGCTACTACCCCTAACCACTATGTCAGTAAATCTAAGTTTTTCAGGACTTTTTACAGGACTTTTGAACAGAGAACCATCTTCCACCCCCATGAAAATAATAGGAGTAGCAAAATGTCGTTTGCGATACACAGTATCTAAACCAATTCTGCGGCGACCTTTCTGGGCAGCAACGTCAACTGCTTCCCCTTTAGCTAAACGTTCGTAAAATACACAGGCAAACTCACTTGCTGTTGCATTGGAAACCTCATACTGCATTGCCACAACAACAGGAATATTCATTTGCACAATTTTAGATGCAGTACCAGCAAAAGCCTTAGAAGCAGATAGCATTCCACTTTCGCAAGCTTGTAATATGACAACTCCTGGAGTCCACTGTTCAAAAAGTTCACTAAAGAAGTTAGCATCCACCCACAAAGCTTTATTCAATATCTTTTTTACTAGGGCAATTTGTCCTACATCTTCCCCCGCTTCATTCTGCATTTGCCCGTGACCAATAAAGTGGAAAATATGAGGTTTCCGTTCCAATAAATGATCAATAGCAATGGGAGTTGCAGGATTAACAATTGGCAATAATTCAATTCGCTCTTCTTGTTCTTGGGCCAAAAGCTTTAATGCTTCCTCCACCTCTTGATACTCAACATGGCCTAAATCTTTAGGAGCCGCGATCGCCAGAGCAATTCTTAACTTTTCACCATTTTCTAACTGTATTGGGTCAGGAGGATAGGACTGTAGACGACGACGGGAGAAAACAAGATGTGGGTTTGTCGCCAACCTGCACTCCCCTAAATTAGCACTAGCAGGCAAGCACATAAATTCCCAAGGCAATGCCGCTACTTTAGGCATCGCCTGCTCATCAATATCAAGCTCAATTCGCAAAAACTGTTTTTGATTTTTCACCACATCTTGATAGAAATTGACAAACTCTTGACGTAAAACATCATCAAAAATGGTCTCGAATAGAGTTTCTCCCAGTTCTCGTGCCTGTTGAGTATTATTTAGTTCGTTGTCCAAAACAGGTTGAAGTTGGGATTCAATTTCCTCTCGTTTTTCCTCATAACGAAGCTTTCCAGGAAATCTTCCTAGAAATTTATGGCGATCGCCAAACTTCTCGACCTGAACAGATTTATCGTTGGCGAGACAAATGCGAAAAGTGTAGTAGGTTTGAGCCACAGATTTTTCCTCTAATTAACTGACATTAATAGCTAAGCTGCTTGAGGAAAGTTTAAATTCCATCTCTGAGGACATCCGCGAGCAAAGTGACTAGCTACTTCTTCATCCTGTCCTAATTTGACATTCTCGCTAATATTATCCTCCCAGTCAAGACAATAGCTTCTTCCTGGTTCTAGACTGTTAACTTCGTTGGGAGATGTGACGGTTATGAACTCCTCTGGTTCGATGGTGAAGTTGCTGTCACTATAGTCGTACAAGCTACTATCACTAACGCTGCTAATTTTTAACTTGTAGTCGCTGTCACTGGTTATGGATGTAGGTACTGCCCAGACGTGACGACCATCACTGGAGGTAGAACTGCTAATAGTGCGGTTGAAAGCACCTCCTTTGTATAATTCTATCAGGACTTACGGATAACCACTATTAAATATTCTGATCAGTAAATTTTTTGATGACTAATCCTCAGCTTACTTGTCACCCCGTGAGGAAAAAACCTTAAATATAGTAGATATCTCCCCAGCTTTGATACGATCCGATACCAACGGACATCATATTACCCAAAGAAACCCAGTTTTCACAAGAAATTTTATGTTTTAACAATAGACATCTCTGAAAAACCAGGTTTCTGGGTTCGGTTTGCCCGTAGTCCTAAATTACTTAGTAGGCCACTCAGTATGGAAGAACTCACCACGAGACTTATCAATGCGCTCATAAGTGTGAGCCCCAAAATAATCCCGTTGAGCCTGAGTCAAATTTTGAGGCAAAGTTGCCCGACGATAACTATCAAAATAATCTAGAGAAGCACTAAAACCAGGAACAGGCAACCCTAACTTAGCAGCAAGACCAACAATTTCCCGCCAAGCATCTTGGCGATCGAGAATAGTCTGCTTAAACTCTGGAGCTAACAATAAATTAGGTAGACCAGGATTTTCATCAAAAGCCTTTTTAATCTTATTCAAAAATCCAGCCCGAATAATGCAACCACCTTTCCAAATGCGCGCAGACTCACCCAAATTTAAATTGTAATTAAACTCCTGAGATGCCTTAGCCAACAACGCCATACCCTGAGCATAAGAACAAATCTTAGAACAATACAAAGCATCCCGCACCTTATTAATCATAGCTTGGGTATCACCTTCATACTTACCAGTTGAGCCAGTCAATTCCTTAGCAGCAACCACACGCTCCTCCTTAATACCAGACATAATCCTAGCATTAACAGCCGCCGTAATAGTAGGAATAGCAATACCCAACTCTAAAGCATTAATTACCGTCCATCTGCCTGTACCCTTCTGTCCAGCAGAGTCAACAATCATGTCAACTAAATGGTTGCTAGTCTCAGTATCTTTCTTAGTAAATATATCCGCTGTAATTTCAATTAAGAAAGATTCCAACTCTGGAGTTTTATTCCACTCAGTAAAAATCTCATGAAGTTGTTCATTGCTAATTCCTAAAGCATTTTTCAATAAGTCGTAAGCTTCAGCAATTAACTGCATATCCCCATACTCAATGCCATTATGTACCATTTTCACATAGTGACCAGCTCCACCAGGACCAATGTAGGTGACACAAGGACCATCATCAACTTGAGCAGCTATTTTAGTTAAAATTGCTTCTAGTTCTTTATAAGAAGCTTCTGTACCACCAGGCATTAAACTAGGTCCCCATAAGGCACCTTCTTCACCACCACTAACTCCCATCCCCATAAAACCTAATCCAGTGGATTCTAAATCTCTAGTACGGCGTTCTGTATCCTCGTAGAGAGAGTTACCACCGTCAATGATCATATCATCTTTATCTAACAAGGGTTTAAGTTGTTCAATGACCTTATCAACTGGATTTCCTGCTTTTACCATGACTAGAATTCTGCGGGGTCTTTCTAAGGATTGAACAAAATCTTCTAAAGTGTAAGCAGCATGGACGTTTTTCCCTTGTGCCCGCTCTGCCATAAATTTTTCAGTTTTATTGCTACTGCGATTGTATACAGAAATAGGAAATCCGTTACGCTCTACATTGAGAGCTAGGTTTTCACCCATTACAGCTAGACCTATAACACCAAATTTTTGTTGTCCCATAGTTTTTTATTTCTCTGACTATCTTCTCGAAATTGTAATTACCGTTTTTAGATTACAGGTGTTTTTTTGTACTTTTTCCAGCAAAAGGTTTTTTTTAATATTTCAAGTATAGGTTGATACAAATAAATTAATGCTTAAAAGAAAGTATGAAAAATCACTCACGGGGTGACAAGTAAGCTTAATGGTAGATATAGTAATAATTTGAGACAATAAATTGAATAATAATTCAATTTTAAAGGAAAGCTTATTGAGCTAACGAGATTGAATAATTTAATTTTATTAATAGCTATTTCATACACAATTAGTTCATTTCAGGGACAAAAAATAAAAAATAAAGGGGTTCAAGAATATATATCAAGAACTAATGAAAAAGGTAGAAAAGAAAGAAGGCACAGTAGTTTTTTTTGTAGGATTATCTATGATTTATTGGGCAATAAATGATGATTTTATCAAGGAAATTATTGTCAAAAACTCAATAAGTGGAAATTGGGGATGGAAAGAACCGCGGACAACTTTGTTCCTAGATTTTTGGTCACACCTACTACCGAATGCCAAGTTTATATTAATTTATCGTTCTCCTTGGGAAGTAGTTGATTCTCTGTATACTTGGCAAGATAAGATATTTCAAACTAAACCAGAACTAGCAGTCAAATTCTGGTTAAACTACAACCAAAAAATTATTGATTTTTATAATTATGCTGCTAATCGTTGCCTGTTGGCAAATATTCAGACAATAATTAATAACCAAATAGTTATTGGGATTACCGATTTTGAATTTGAAAAATTAGTAGGAAATGCTCAAAAACTTGAATAAAAAAAAGACAGGCGATCGCTAGTCAAGAAAAAAGACTAATTAAGGCAGGAGGAGGAAGAAAAAAAAGCTTAAAACTCGAGGAGGAAATCATCTTAACTTTATACTATTTATGACATTTGCCCACATTCTAAATACTAGGAATATACTTTGGTGTCAGCTCATCAACAGCAAATAATATTTTTCATTATTGGATAGATATATTACAAGAGTTACTGCCTAGTAGCTTGTTAGAACAATTTCAAAAAAAAGAAGACGAATATTTATGGATACAAGAAATTTTAACAGAACAAGAATTAATTGTAGATATTACAGAAAAAAGCATATATAGGCCATACGCTGATGATAAAAATAAAAAATATTACTCTGGAAAAAATAAAAATTATACATTGAAAAACAAAATAATAACGACAGAAAAAGGTACAGAAATAGTAGATTTGATTGTCGGGAAAAGAGGTCCAGAAAGCGATGTAAATTTACTCATAAAAAAACAAAAAAAATTTGATAAAGAACAAAAATTTCAGGAAGATAAAGGGTATCAAGGAGTACAGAGGACTATGATACAAAAAAAAGCCTAGAAAACAAGAAATGTAACCAGAAATGAAAGAAGATAACTTGAAATTAGCTAAAAATAGAATATTTGTGGAACATGTTATTAGGTTGCTAAAAATATTTGGGGTAGCATGAGATTGGTTCAGATTAAAAGAATATAATTATAAAAAGGTAATTTTAACAAGATGTGGTTTAGTCAGACTAAGAATAGGAGCATTAATATTAGCATGAACTCTACTATATGTAGAAAAGAAGATAACAAAAACAATAGCTCAATATGATATGGTGAATAACTAACAGTAACTATCTCTAACACCATAAAGTATGTAAAAAATGACTATCTGGGGGATTAGGCGATAATTCCTTGAAAGATATTTACAGTAAGTGCTTGAGTATTTTTGGAGATGTCTATTTAGAAATATACATTTGAAAAAAGGTAGGATTTGGATAAATGGGTGTAAAATTAAGATCTGGTTTAGGAACATTTGATTTTATCGACTCAATTGTAGTTTGATTTGTTTTAATTAATAATTAAAGGGAAATAAGTTAATGGTAGTAGCAATAGAAAAAGAATTAGAAGAAACTCAGCAACAGTTGGATAAAACTAAGTCCGAGTTGCATGATGTGAGGGAGGAGTTGGAGCGATCGCAATCTCAGTTAGATGAGGTATTGGGGGAGTTGGAGCAAACCCACTTTGAGTTACATCAGCTAAAAGAAAAAGGAGAACCACAGCAGTCAAAGTCCAATGGACAAGTTCAGCAAGAGTTGGCGGAAACTAAGGCCAAGTTGCAGGAGACAGAAAAGTTATTGAAAGAGTCTCAGTCACAGAAAGAAACAGAAGAATTTAAGGGTAAGTGGCAAGAAACTCAGAAACAGTTGGACAAAACTAAGTCAGAGTTCCATGATGTGAAGGAGGAGTTGGAGCGATCGCAATCTCAGTTGGATGAGGTATTGGGGGAGTTGGAGCAAACCCACTTTGAGTTACATCAGCTTAAGGAAAAGGGGGTAAAGCAGCAATCGGAGTCAGATGGGCAAGTTAAGCAAGAGTTGGAGGAAACTAAGGCCAAGTTGCAGGAGACTGAACAATTGTTGGAGGAGTCCCAGTCTCAGTTAGGTGAGACGATGGGAGTGTTAGAGGAGTATAAGTCTCAAATGGAGCAGACCATGGGGGCGTTGGAGGAGTCCCAAGGGAAGTTGCAGCAGAAGCAGGAAGAGTTGGAGCAGGTTAAGGGAGAGTTAGCACAGAAGCAACCTGGGTCTGAGTTAGAACTCAAGAAGGAGTTGGAGAGAACTAAGTCTCAGTTGCAGGAAACTGAGGGATTGTTAGAGCAGTATCAGTCTCAGTTGGAAGAGACTATGAAGGTATTAGAGGAGTCTCATTCTCAAACTTCTAAAGTCAAAAATAAAAAAGTAAAACAGCAGTCAGGATCAGAGATACATAAAGAGTTGGAGACAACTAAGTCTCGGTTGAGAGAGACTGAGGAGTTGTTAGAGCAGTATCAGTCTCAACTAGAGCAGAAGGAGAAGGAGTATGAGGATATAATATCTCAACTTCAGCACACCCAAAATCAGTTAAATCGGCAAAGTATTGAACTAATAAAAATAAAAGGTATAGACGTTGTTAAAGTTACTCAAGAATTAATGACAATTTTCCATAAATATACTACTGAAGAAATCATTAATGCTCAAATATCTAAGTTTGGTAAAGGTAGTATTCAACAAGTACAAAGAATAGTTAAGGTGGCTGAATATTGTGCACAAAACTTTCCAGGAGATTTGATTGAAATAGGTTGTTTTAAAGGAGGCACTACTAAGTTTCTGGCTGAAGTTGCTAAAAAATATAACAAGAAAGTTGTTGCTTTAGATCCGTGGGAAACAGGAACACAAAATTGTGAAGGTGGAGAATATGAAGCTTTCTTAGGAAATATTGAACCTTATAAAGACTATGTAGATATTATTAGGGCATCTTCTCTGGATGAAAAAGCTATTAACTTAGTTAAGAATAGACAGTTAAGTTTTGCATTTGTTGATGGTTTACATACTTATGATGCTGCTCTTGTAGATATTCAAACCGTATCGCATTGCTTTGGTATTATTGCTGTTGATGATATTTTGTGGTCTCCTGAAGTTGAAAGCGCTTTCCACAAAGGTGCAGAAATTACAGGTCGTGAAAAGCTATGTTTACCTGTTTGTAGAGAAGGTTACTTAATTAAAAATTTGAATTAAATTAATTCAGAAAATTGAGTAAACTTTTGGCAAAGATTTAAACATCTATTAGACTAAACTAAACAAAGTAAATCTTAGGATATTACTGAATTAAGGGATAAATATAATAAATATATAAGTGGGATAGGAATCTTGCTTATTCTACAAAACTATTAAAATTATCCCGCATTTCAACAATACCTTCTAGAGTTTAAGAGATTTTTGCCTTTTGCATCAGCTTGAATAGTAAATTCATATCTACATTTATATCCAAGTCTCTCTTCGGAGGAAGATCCTTTCTTTGGTTATCAGACTGACATATTAGGTAATAGTATTCTAAATTGCAGTAACTAGCAACTACATAGTAACAATTTCTAATAGCATCACGGCCAAAAATTTCGATAATCTTAGTTTCAGGTTGGCAAAATACTGTGTTAGTAAATCCCGCACCGTGAGGAGCTATAATTACTCTGGCATTGGCAAAAAGTGCAACTTGCTCTAAAAAAGACATAGAGCTAAGAGTAACACTAATAAATCCATATTTGCTGATAAAATCAATTAATTCAGTTTCATTAACTACTCTACGAACTGCACTATCTTCCCTGCTAATATAAATTCTTTCCAAACTGATGTTTTTGTCTGGTACTAAACTTAAAAATTTTTTTCTCAAGAAATCACAATGCCACTTTCCAGGTATTCCTTGGTTAGGCATAGATGTATAAATTATTTGTCTAGCTTTAATATGGCAATAGACTTCACTTTCTATAACTCTTTCCTGTGAAATACCTATTATATTTAAGCTTTCTTTCTGAAATTGTTTCTGATAAGAATTAACTACAAATTTATCTATACTATCTAACTTTATTCTGCTCTGATTTAGTAATTCTAATCTAGAAATTATGTCAAACATCCAGTGACAATAATTGTAACCCCAACGTGATGATAGAAAAACTACTCTGCCATCTATATCTAACACAGATGGTAAATGCTCTATCATGGGTTTTATATCAGTAATTTCAGGCTTTCTAAAACAATTTTTAGCTAAAATATCATCATTTGCATCTGATAGAACAAATGCCCAAGATTCATTAAACCAAATTCTACCTTTGGGAACTAATATCATTACATTCTTTGCATAACTAGGAGGATTAATACAAAAGTTTTGGTGAATATTTTGCTCTAGAGTGAAAGGTGGTTTAAAGTAATTAGGATTGGGGAAATTAATTTGTTGTATATAATTTATTGGGTACTTTTCATTTTGGAGATTTTGGAGCGACTCTAGAAATTTTCCCAGATTGTTACTTAATACAACTGGTACATTTGGATACTCTTCAGGGTTTTGCTCAATTATTTTGCAGTAGATAGCTATAGCTTCTTCTAATAATCCTTGTTTACGTAATGCTTTAGCTAAACTAGAGTAATATTTAACTAATAAGTTAGGTTTTAATTGAAAAGCAGTTTGATATGATTTGATAGCTGCTGATAGTTGCTCTTTTTTGTAGAAACAATCACCTAATTGTTTATATCCACTGGCAAATTCCGGATACAACTCAACTGCTTTTTTAAAATAAATTAATGCTTCTTCTACATTTCCTTTCTGGTACAAAACCAATCCTAAATCATAGTGAAATTTATAAAAATCAGGATTAATAGCAATTGTTCTTTGGTAACAACTAATAGCTTCATCTATCAATAATAATTGATTATACGCCAATCCCAAATCATGGTTAAACCAAGCTACATTAGGGTTTATTTTTAATGCAGATTTATAAGCTTCTATTGCTTGTTCAAATTTACTTAATTTGACCAAAGCATTTCCTAAATAATAATAAGACCAAGGTGAACTTTGATTTAGCTTTAAAGCAAATTGATATGCAGCGATTGCTTCTGAGAAATTTTCCATATTTGCTAGCCTATTACCATTTTTAATTGCCTTAGTAGAAGTTACAGAAACCATTTGGTGATGGCTTTTTAGCAAAGCTGATTCATACTTATTTCGTTTTTCTATTTGTGAGTTAATACTCTTTAAACCTGTCAACAGGATCAAACTTTCCATCTCTTGTTTTGTACTTTCTAAAAAATTAAGAATGCTTCTATCTTCTTCTTCATTTTGGTCATGAGCATCGAAATTATTATCTGGTCTGTATTTTTTATCAGGTGGCTTATCTGCCATCCCCCTTAACCGTTTAAAAATCCATTCTTCTCTAGATTTGCAAAAATAGTGGTTAATTTGAATAATGTTATGGTCAATATAGTCATCTCGTCCTCCTTTAGTTTTCACAATAGAACCATCAGGATAAACATATTTATAATTTTTATCTTTAAAGTTACAATTATTTATGCTGAAGGATTGAGTTAAGTCAATTTTAGCAATTGTCTTAAAAAAACCGTTAACAAAACTATCTTTAACTGCACATCTAGTAAACCTTTCCATCACTAAACCATTAAGTTTGTATTGGTGTTGAGAAGAACCAAAAAGCTTCCAGTTAATAGCGATCGCGCTAGAATTTTTATGCTCTAACAAAAATTGATGAATGTGTTTGTGCTTCCGTGGCACAATAAATTCATCTCCATCTATAACAGCTATCCACTCTGTTTTCTCTCTAGCTCTCAGCAAAACATCTTGATAAGCAGCTATCTGATTATTTCTATTAACTTTACTAGGCCATTGTATATATTCTATTACACCTGCTTTTGCCAAACTAATCAGTAATTCTGTGGAGCCATCACTACTTTCATTATCATATATAAAGAAATAATCTATTCCTATTGCACGATGATAAGCTATCCACTCTAATAGGTATGGAAACTCATCTTTAATAATTGCACAAATACAAACTTTGTATTTTTTTTCCTGTTGATTATTTTCCATTTGTAAAAATACCAATTGTTGAAACTTAACTATTAATTATTAATATAGATATAAGGCTTTGTTGGTAAGCATTCAGCTATCAGCAATAAGACTCAGCTTTGCTTTTATAATAAGCTCTAATTTAGTGTTATACCAAATCCGGTTATAAAAGGTTATTTTGTCCAAATTATTCTAATCCTTCTGCCTTATGCTTTCTGTCTTACCCTTTTAATAAACCTCCTATCTAAACCAGATTAAGTATTTATTAATAAAGTTATCTCAAACCAATTAATATAGCTCAATTAATAAGGCTTTTATCTAAAACTAAAGGAAATAGCTGTTAACGAAGTTCTTCGGCAGAAGGCTAGCTGACGGCTGTTTGCGCAGCACTCCGCAGTAAATCCCTACCTTTATTGTTATCTAACTATCGATTCTTTTATTCGATCTAAGCGATGATTCAATTCTTGCAACTTAGTCTTGTATTTTCTTATGTTTTTAGTTTTTTCTGCTATTTTTTTATCTTCTAAACCCTCAATTATTTTAACCATTTCCTCATAAATTATTTTCCAATCAAAATCATAATTTTTATATAAATCATGTTTAGGGTTATCTTCATAAATTAGTTTTTCGGGTATAAAAACTGGCTCAATAATATTTTCTCTAACATCACTCCAAAAAATCTTTTGACCTAAATGAATTTTATTTGCATGTGCTACTCCTGGTTTATTAGCAAGCCACGTCAAAAAAGTTAAACCAGAACCCACTACAGCTATATAGCAGTCTATAGCGTATGACCATGCAATAACTTCGTCCATTTTGCATTCAAGAGTATTGTAAGTTTTAATGCTATCCGGTAGTGTTGACTTTATTTGTTCTAATATATTTCTGGTATCTAGCATACCATCAATTATCACTCCTATTTGAGGATATTTATCAGACAATTTGGTAATGATATTAGCATAACCGTCAATTTGATTAACCCAAGATTTATTATGTTCTCTAACATTAATCCATAATAAAGGAAAAGACTGACGAGATTCCTCTATTTTTTCCAACACTGACGGACTACAAGTTTTAATTACAGCAGAATTAATTCTACTTTCCAAACCTTTTCTAATATAATGCTCAGTTACCCTGACTACTAAATAGTTATTTTTGAGTATAAATTTGAAGAGAGCTTCATTTTGAGGAACAATCAGTTTTTCAGAAGGAATTTCTGGAAAAATTTTACCAATGTTTAGCCTATTATGTGGAGCCATTAAAAATTTGTCAACCCTATCTAAAATTTCAGCTTCATATAAGTATTCTAAACCTCCTAATTCTTGCCATAAATAATGACCTAAAATTGATGAGGAACCGACGACTACAACCACAGGTTTAACTGTTTCACTAGATATATAATCTAGGAAAATATCGTGATTCATTACTGCTTGTGTTTTCAATTCATTAATTGCATTTGGAAATTGAAAGAGATTTTTCCAAAGTTCATTAGCCATATTAATAACTAAATCGTATTTGGGAAAATAAACACCTAACTTACAATTATCCCATTGTCCAACAATCAAATAAAATACTTCCTGTCCGACGAATCTGTAAACAAAGGCGGAATAATCTATGGCAAATGAGTTATTACTTCTCAAAATTTTGCCTGTTACTGGACATAAAGTGTAAATATAACCTGTTTCCACAATACTTTGTTGAAAATCTCTAGTATAGTTGAGGGGCGGCCATTCAAAGTCTTTTCTTTTATTTACCAGTTCTGAGAGTTTAAAGTTTGATTGCTCAGTAAAATTGTTAATATAAATATTCTCTTGGTGAATGCTATCTGCTTGAATAAACTTTAGATTAGTTAGTGATATGCCTGCATTATTAAGGACTTGGCGATCGCTATCTGTTATTCTATCTAGAGAAATAATCCCATACTTACTCGTGTTTTTGAAATAGTCTCTTATTTCTCCTATTTTATAATTAGTTTCTGCCTCATATTTGTCAATTTTTCTAGGATTTATTTCGTTTAGCTCTCTCCAGATACTTTCCCAAAATTTTTCCTTATTAGGAAACTTTTGATTAAAGCTTTTACTACATTCCACTGCTTCAGCCCAACATTGGACTGCTTCAGAAATTAATCCCTGT
The DNA here is from genome assembly GCA_023356515.1 of Trichodesmium sp. MAG_R04. Classification (GTDB taxonomy): domain Bacteria; phylum Cyanobacteriota; class Cyanobacteriia; order Cyanobacteriales; family Microcoleaceae; genus Trichodesmium. Next base: position 12,691 of record JAKQYG010000001.1, read on the forward strand.
GTTGACAAATGTATAGCTAAGTTTTGATAAAATTTAGGTTGATTATTATTGATTGTTGACTGCTCATAACTATCAATAAATACAGCTAACCACCCTTGTTTAAGTAGTATTATTCCTAGTTTAATTAAATTTTCCGACTTTTCAGGTAGACTATAAAGTATTAATCTATAATAAAACCTACTCCTAGCATAAAAGCTTTTTTTGACCATAAATTCAACTAATTTTCCAACATCACTGTCTATTTCTACAGATTTTTTCCTGCTAGTAACACCATTAAGTACATTATTTAACTGAGATACTTGTTGATAATTTTCACTTTTTACTTGTATATGTTGGCTAATTACTTTAAAGCTTCCATAATAAAAAACATCATCAAAGTATGCTATTTCAGTACCTCTAAATCTTGGTTTATTTTCAGTAGGAATGTAAGATGTTATTGTTGATAAATATTCTAATTGAGGACCGAATAAATAAAACTGCTTTTTCTTCTCCCCAATATAAACAGATTTACTCCCTTCTGAAGTCCCAAAAAAGATATCATTATTATTAACACTGTATGTAGCTGATAATCTCACCCAATTATGAGGATAATATTCAACATTTGTCGATTCAGCAATACCAGATATAAAGCTCCAATCTTTTCTACTAAAAACTGCTATTTGTACGCCACCAACTGCCCAAATAGTAAAATCTTTACTTCCTGCATTTTCTACTTTTTTTACAAATATACTTACAGTCTTTTTAGAGGAGTTTTTGTGAGCAATTAATTGCCTTATTAAATGAAAATCATTTCCTGGTAGATCGATAATGCTAATAACTTTATTGTCTCCTAATTCTCCAGCCGGATTTAATACTTCATTTTCTGGTTTCTTGGTAATTTGATGAGCATTAGACCAACAATTATTCGTTAAATCTGTACTGTAAATTAATTCATTAGTTGAACTAAATTCAATTATAATTCCCAAACATTTATGTTTACCTTCCGCATCAATATCTTTTGGGTTAGGGCTATAGTTTATTCTAGGTTCATTGGACTGAGCAAATTTAATTAAACCTTTTTCATCAACATAACTTGCTAACTCAGCATCACGGAATAATACCAACTCTTTTTTTGATTTATTATCTAGCTCTAAATTCATTATTATTTTTCTCGAATTAATAAACAAAGTATTTCTTTAGGAAAACAGCTTTTCTTGCTCTTCAGACTATCACTTGATTCAAATCTTGTAACCAAGCTTCAAGTAACTCAGATTCCTCAGATTTTACCAGACCTAATCTGATAAAAATATCGTAACATTTCCTCAAATTATCTGGGATTTGCTGTTCCCCTGAAAAGAGTTTTAAATCAGATAATGACTGAGCAATTTTTTGGTTATTCAAATACCCCGAAACTTCATCTTCAAAGTCGTGCATTAAATTATGATCGTTACGTTCTTGATAAACTGTGGGACTGAAGAATAAAATACGCCAACCATTTTCCCAACATATTCTTTGAGCAACAAAGCTGCGCCAAATATCTGTCATTCTAAATGAACAGTAAGCTGGTAAATACATCAGCGGATATGCAGGTGGAAACCAAACAGTATTTTGACTATTAAAAGGACACCAACTTTCAACACCTAATCCTAATTTAATATCGCCTCTAAATTTTATTGGCAAAGGCAAAACCAGTCGATAAATAGCATCAACATCTGGGTTATCATTTGCTAATCCTTGCTGAATAGGACAATATGAAGAAGAAATGGTTAAATTTTCATAACTAGGAACTGATTCGTTAATTTTATCTAAGGGTAATCCTCGTGGCCATATTAAATGATCGGAAAAATATTTGTAGACATTTACCCAACCAGCTTTGTCAATAATTTTGCACTTAATTTGAGGATAACTTTCTTCCCAAAAGCTATTTAATGGCAGGTTATCATCATCAGTTTCTACTATTAATTGTGTACCATACTTCATTGCTAGTAAATAACCGATATTTTTTCTAGCATAATGTCGAGTAGGACAGATTTGAGCATATTTGAGACCGCTTGCTATTTGAGCTTGGATATCATAGTATTCGGAGCCAGTAAGAGTAAAATTTTTAGGGCTTTTAGTATCACCAACTATAATGAAATTCCAGTTGTTTGTCTGACAACCTGTAGCTAATTTTTGTAGAACTTTATTAGGTTCAGAAATTGTAGTTACAACTAATGTAATTTTTTTGTTCATTTAATTTGAAAACTCCATTAATAAACTATAGTTTTTCATCAATCACAATAGCTATTTTATCGCAAACTAAAATCATACTTTTATAATCAAACTAAATATTATTATATTTTAATTCGTTGATGAGTTACTTCTTTAGGTGCAGGAAAAGATACTTCACTATCCTCAATAGTAATTAATTTAAAACTAGAATAGCGAGCGTGATACCAAGGGTCGTGAGTTTTACCTTTTAAACTTCCTTTCATTTTCAGATAATTTTGATCAACATAATCCCAAGTTAAATGATAAGACTTAAAACTCTTAGCTAAAACTGATTTCATATTTTTCTTGATTTTTCCATAATCATAAGCCGATCTATCATGGAAATAAATATTATTAGCTTTCCTATAATTAACAAAATCTTGCCAATCTTTTCTCCTAAAAGTTTTCAACCACCATCCTGCTAATCTTTCCTTATAAATTTCATTTTCTGATTCAATAGCGATCTTACTTACTCCTGTTTTTACTGGATGAGGAGCGTTATTATAATAGAGGTCTGAACTAACAGAAAACACCTCTGGATATTTTTCGAGAATCGTAATCTGTTCATCTAGCCATTCTTTATCTGGAACTAAATCTCCATCAGTAACAGTAATATACTCATAATCTAAATCAAGTAAATTACTGTCAAAAGCAATTTCAAAAGCATTAGTACCAATATTTTCCTCAAAAATAAAATAGTTTTTAACTAAGCCTTTTTCTCTATATGAATCTACAACTTTCCTAATTGCATCAGAATGAACACTACTGTTTTCTATAACAGTTACATCTATTCTATTTTTTTCTGGTAATAATCCTGCCAAACAGCGTTCTAATATTTCATTAAAATAAAAGGTTAGCAGTACGCAATGAACTAACTTTTTATTTCTAGGTGTTTCTAAAGCTTGGTCTTTCTGAACTGAAAAATGTGATAATTTTTTTAGTTGTGCCTTGATTTTTTGTAAATATTTTCGATGATATTGTAGAGACTGAGAATAACTGTCCAATTCTAATCTAACTTTTTTGAGATGGGGTACTGACATTTCTTTCGACATATCTAAATTTTGCTAAAAATCGATCGTAACCTGTTACTAATTAGGGTTGGCTGAAAAAGCCTTTTAAGGAGATGGGGTTATAGGGTAATGGGGTGATAGGAAGTAAATTTTTTTGCCCAACTCTTGGCCAAAATGATAACTTTTTCAGCATGAATAACTCAAACCAGCAGACTTTTTTACAGCCTAAAAAGGCTCAAACCTTTATTTATAAACATTTTCATATTTAATAAGCAAGCCTTAATTAAACAAATAATAATCTGATTCAAATTTTAACTAATGCTCAATTAACTTGCGTTCTTTTAATTTATTTTACCGCTCAATTTAACATTATAGCGGGACTCCTATTTCAACATTTTATGATAGAAAATGTAGAGTCAATTCGTCTTTGGGGATTCTTTTATAATAGATTAAAATCAGTAGAAAGTAGAATTACTCCACCAGGTTTCAGACTTTTCCAAACATTATTCAGGAAAGCGATCGCTCCTTCAGAGACTTAGATGTTCAAGGAAATATTCCCCATAAATATATTCTCAACCATTAAAAAACCAAGGCTTAGTTACGTCCATCACTTAGTCAATACCAGGAAAAGTTAGAGAGATTTTTTACTATCAATTCTTCATTATCCATGATCAATTATCCATGAATTAATGACCAGACCTGACATAACTTATATAAGATTTATCCAGTAATTTCTGATAAGATGAAATACTAGATTCTGAACGACCATCCCCGCGTGTACCTTCTACAATCCAAACATTAGGATATCCATTATCAACTCGATAATTACCATGACGTTCAATATTTATCAAACTTGAATGTTTACTTTTTCCATATTCACAAAATATTACTTTTTGCCATCCTAAATTATCCAGTAAAGATTGCAAAAAATCTTTTGAATAAATAAATTGATGACCCCACCCGTGAAAAGCACGATTCATCGAAAATGTAGAATCAATCCGTCTTTGTGGATTAGTTTCTGACAAGTTAAAATGAGTAGAAAGTACCCATTCTATGGAAGGAGTAGAAAGTCGAATTACTCCACCAGGTTTCAGGCTTTTCCAAACATTATTTAGGAAAGCGATCGCTCCTTCCAGACTTAAATGTTCGAGAAAATGTTCCCCATACACATATTCCAAACCATTAAAAGGCCAAGGTTTAGTCACATCCATCACTTGGTCAATACCAGGAAAAGGTCGAATATCCACATTCCACCAGTCGTCCATGATATTATGGGGGCCACAACCCACTTGAACTTTTTTAATGCCGTTATGATTCTGAGGACTTAAGCGTAACTGTTTTACTGACATCTATGAAATATTTGTATCCTAATTTTTTTCAATACTAATACACCTTGATAACTAGTAAGTAAAAGACACCAATAAACCTCACTATGTAACGAAATTTTGATGCAGTCTAAAGCCAAGAGAGTTGCTACCTTCCACTCTGTTGGAGTCTCTGAGTACAAATGTTGTAAATTTTCCCAACAACTCTATTATTTTGTATAATTTTTTCCGTTTTGCCTGCCCTATACTAAAGCTCTAATATCAAACCAGGTAATACATCTTCCCCTAATAAATTTGTGGGACAATCTAGTATTTCTACTTCTTTTCCTTGACGATAAATTTTCACACGATGATTTTTATTATCAATTAGCCAGCCTAATTTTACTCCTCCATCCATATATTCCAGCATTTTATTTTGAACATCCTTTAAACTATCAGATGGTGACATTAATTCTAATACAAAATCTGGGGCAATAGGAGGAAATTTTTCTCTTTGTTGGGGAGTTAGTTGATTCCATCTTTCTAATTTAATCCAGGATACATCGGGAGAACGATTAGAATTATTGGGAAGTTTGAAACAGGTCGAAGAGTCGAACACTATTCCTAGTTTTGTTTGACGGTTCCATATTACAAAATCAGCAATAATAGAAGCATTTTGTTTTCCTATTTCTCCTCCTGTGGGCGACATAATTGTTATTTCCCCCCTGATATTACGTTCAAATTTAATTTCGGGATTATCTCGACATAATTGATAGAATTGGTCATCAGTTAGTCTGAGAATATTGTTAAATTTGATGGTTATAGCTGTCATATTTTTGCCATAATAAATAAATTTTATTACTAGATTTTATAGTACAATACAGCTCAATTAAGCTTTTTTTTTTGAAAGTAAACTTGCCAATATTTAGCCATAATTGCTATTAGTTTATTTACTGGTTCCCTCCTCCAAATACCTGAAAAAAAGTTCAATTTTTACTCCAAATACTTAATTATTATATACATAAATAAAGGATACAATTATGTTTTTTAGTACTAAAAATTACTTTCTAAACTAATTTATATCTGTCTGTTTATTAAAAAGCTTTTCCATTCAGAATAATTTTTGCTAATTTTATTGACTATATTTTTACTAATTTACCAGCTTCCTTATCTTCTGCCAATTTATAAGCTAAACATAATTGCATCAAAATATTATAAATGACAAATAAACTGGCAGATTCAGATGTTCTTAAAATAGCTTCAGAGGCTAACTTTTTTGCATAATTATATTTGGCATTTATTTAGAGAAAAATATTTTGATATAGGTAAACCTCAGTTAGTTTTATTAAGGTTGTTATTTCTGTTTCACTAATTAGCATAAATTCTAGATTGCTGCTTCTGATTTGATGAACTTACCCAACATTTTTTCTTCATTCAACCTCTCAATAGTTCCTAAGATTTCCCCGACTCTTTTCTCAAAACTATGATTCTCTTGAACATACTTTGCTAACTCTAATTCTTCTCCTGAATTATGACTTTTTTGCTGCAAACAATATTCTACTACTTTTGGCAAATCTTCCCCAGAATTATAAGTAGAAATTTGATCTCCAAACACCTCTTCTAAACCTGAAATTTTGTCAGATACAATTGTTGCCCCACAAGCAGCAGCATCAAATAAACGATTCGAAATAAACCCTTTTTCTCTCATAGTATTCCAATGGTCATTTAATAACACGCCAGACTTACTGTAATAACGTCGTAAAATTTCATTGGGAATATATTCTCCTTTTAAATAACCATCAGGCAATAAATTACCCCAGTTTGTACCATAAACATCTATCTTTAAACCACTCTCAACTGCATCTTTTACTATCTGACGGTAAACTTTTCGAGAATTTCCCACAAACAAAATTTCTCCTACTTCTTCATAACCTTCTTTATCAGGGTAAAACAAACTTGGATCTGTACATTGGAGCAAAGTTTTTACCGGAACTTTCACTTGTTTTTGTAACTCTTTAGCATAAGAATTAGATGCCACAAATACTTGGTCATATTCCTCATATTCTTCCAGAGATACTTTATCTGGATGACTAATATTCCACATCAAATTAATATGATAAGACTTAGGTTGATAACGACTCAAACCACGGATAGTAATTGCCACATCATCTCCAAATGCTTCGGGAGTTTCCCACTCTGGCAAAATATCAATTCTGACGGAATGACCATTAATTTCAAATTGCCGTTTCATAGCTAAAGCAAAATGATAGTCTCCCCATTCTTGCGCCTGTTTCCAGTCAGGAACTCCGATTTTTATGCTAATACGAAAACTATTACTCATTTTTTCGCGCAAGGTAGAAAATACTGTATCAGCGCGATGTTTATAAGTATGTTTTTCTTTGACTATTTTCTGTAACTCTGCCACTTTGGCTAATCTTAACTCCTCATTTGTTAGATACTCTCGTAATAAATTTTCCAGAGATTCGCGGGAATTATAAGTAGGTAATAGTCCGTCGAAAGATTCTTGATTTCCCAGCTCGCTATTAGTAATAACTAATGTACCAGAAATAATAGCATCAAATACCCTAGAATTTGTGGAACCCCATTGTTTTGTGACTGAATTTGCATCATCAATTACTATTTTTGTCGAAGCATAAACTTGAGGCATATCTGTATAAGGAAGAGGTCCCCGATTATACTTTTTAAACTTCTCAAATTTTTCCCAATTATATCCATACAAAGCAAACTCAAAAGGTAAATTATCTGGTTTCAAGAAACTCATAATATCCCGTGGATATTTCCAGAAACTTCCTGTGAAACAATAGTCAGATTTATACTTATTCTCTAATTCTGGATTAACTTTTTCCGTTGGTTCAAAAATTGCTAATTCAGAATTATTGTCTAAACTTGTAACTTTTGAATTTTGACTTTTCACTTCATAATTAACTCCTTCTTGACTTCTGCCATCCTGATAAAAACGCTCATCATTAGTTGCTATTCTAACTACTGTTACTGGCTTAAATAATTTCTGCTGAATATAATCAGCTGATTTTTGAGAAGAACACCAGAAACAATCATAATCTCCTGCTGATTTTTGAGAAGCCCAAACCTCAAACCAATTTCTTGCCCAAGCCACTTTTACTAAACTTGGTTTAGCATTTTCTATTCTTTCTAAATCATAATCATGGCGCATAACTACAATTACATCTAATCGTGTCATATCATACCAATCTTCTCCTTCAGAAATATAATAAATATCCCATCCGAATTCTTTAACTAATTGTTCTCCTAATTCCACCGCTGTGAAATAATCTCCTGCAGAAGCTGCCATATCTGCCTCGGTTACAGCAAATCCAATAGTTAAAGGATGCCCAGTCCAATACATTCCTTTTTCAAAGAAATCTTGTAGATGTTTCCGACGCAAATAATAAGCAAACCTTTCCTCAATTATTGGACGATTTTTCAAGATTTTCTCGATAAATTCTTTGCCTTTATTAAACCGAGAGAAACCTCGATTATGAAAAGCTGTTAAATGATTAGCGCTGATAATTTCTTTGCCTAGTTTTTGTTGGATAGTTAAACATAAATCTACATCCTCATAACCATAAAAGTAGTCTTCATTAAAACCTCCGACTTTCTGAAAATCTTCCTGCCGACACATCATTAATGCTCCAGTTACAACAGGTACTTTCCAAGGAGCAGATTGTACTTTTAATAATTGGGGAGCATATCGAACTTCATAAGGATAAAAAGGTTCATTTTGACTGTGCAAATATATCTGTACTCCTAAATGTTGAGTAGGAGGAAAAGCTAGGGAGCGATCGCTAACTATATCTAATAATTTTACTCCTACTATTCCTAGATTTTCATCTTGTTGAATTAAATCAACCATCTGGGGAATAATATCTTGGCAGAGAGTAATATCGTTATTCATAAACAGCAGTAAAGGAGCTTTTGTTTGATTCACTCCTACATTATTTGAGTTGGAAAAAGAATAATTTTCTCCCCTGGCAATAATTGTAATTGGTAATTTTTCTGACCATTGGCTACAAACATTAATAGTATTATCTGTTGAACCGTGGTCTACTACTATTAATTCAAATTTTTCATAGCTATTGTAAATTTCAAAGGAAGCAAATAAATCTTTTAATAGTTGTGCTCCATTCAAACTCAAAATAATTACTGCTACTGCTGGTTTTTCTGTCTGAATTTTTCCTGGGGATAGGCGATAGATAAGTTTGTTAATTTCTCCCTGATTAAAATTGAGATTAATTTCATGTTTTTTACCTTTCGGTCCGACTACTAATGGTTTAGGAGAATTTTTAAGTTGTTGACCTGTTTCTGTTATTTTGACACTAACTTCAACTAAACCATTGCTATGTAAAGATGGGGGAATTTTATGAGCAAAAGCATGATATCCGTGGGTATCAAAAGCTTCCGCTAAATCTTGACGATATTTATTTGCGACTAATGTGCCAACTAAATTATTACCGACAAAAATATCAAGAAATACAACTTTTTCAGGATCTTTTTTATGTTTTGCCCAACCAGAAACATAGTCTATAGTAGCATAATCAAGACAACCTTCAAATTCTGTTTCTCCTAATAAACTTAAGCTACCAAGTTCCCCTGTTCTCAAAACATTTTGAAATGATGAAACTTCTTCTAATTTTTTCTTAGCCTTAGAAAAATGAGGGTCTATTTCTAAAGCACGACGATAACAACTTATTGCTTCAGTTAATGGATTTTTTTTAGTCTTAGCTTCTCCTAACTGAAAATGAAATTTTGCTGATGATGGTCTTAATTCTACAGCTTTCCTATAAGCTTCCACTGCCTCATTCCATCTGCCTAATTTTGACATAACTCCCCCAATATGGTATAGCACGTCAGCAGATTTAGGGTTGAGTTGACTCGCTTTAGTATAAGCGGCCACCGCTTCATCCCACTTTTCCAGTTGAGCCAGACTTTCCCCCAGGACATGATAAACTGCTGCCGAATTAGGATTAATTTCCGTTGTCCGGCGATAACTGGTAATTGCCTCATCCCACCGTTTAAGTTTACTCAAGGTATGACCTAACTGATGGTGAATTTCTGCTGTATTAATACCTAGTTCAATAGCTTGACCATAACTCACAATAGCATCATCAAATTTTTGTTGCTGCACCAAAGCTAAAGCTAGACTATGATGAACTTTTGCCAACTTGGGGTTAAGTTTTAGAGCATGGCCATAATTAACAATAGCCTCATTCCACTGTTTTTGTGAGGCATAAGTTTCTCCTAAATAAGCATATACTTCAGCTAAGTTGGGATTAAGTTCAATGGCACTTTGGAAAGAAGCGATCGCCTCATCCCACTGTTTAATATTACTCAAAGCTTTGCCCAAGTCCCCATAAGCTTCAGCTAAGTTAGGATTAAGTTCTACGGCCTGACGGAGTTCTACCACGGCCCAATCATTTTGTTTCAATTGAATCAAAGCATGGCCTAACTGATGATGCACATCTGGAGATAATGGTTGAAGCTCAGAAGCTTTGCGGTAAGCAACTATAGCTTCCTCCCATTGTTGGAGTTGAGAGAGGGAGTATCCTAAATAATGATAAACTTCTGGGGAATTGGGCTGGAGTTCCGTTACTTTGCAGTAAGCTGCTACGGCTTCTTCCCAATTTTGCTGTTGACTCAGAGCGTAACCAAGATGGTGATAAACATCTGGGGAGTTTGGTTGAAGTTTGATTGCCTGGTGATAAGCAGATATAGCTTCTTCCCATTGTTGCTTTTGGGTTAGAACATATGCAAATTGATGATAAATAACGGGGGAATTTGCTTGAAGTTTTGTTGCTTGACGATAAGCAGCAATGGCCTCATCCCACCGATGCAGTTTTGCCAGAGTTTCCCCATAATGATGATAAGCTGTAGCAGAATTAGGAATTATTTGACAAGCTTTTAAATAAATTTTGGCAGCTTGATGGAGGTCTCCTTTTTTTGTCAGGGCTATTCCTAATTTTTGGTATCCTTCCCAGAAACCAGGGTCAATTTCAATAGCTTTGCGATAACAGATTATCCCTTCTTCAGTCTGACCTTGTTTTTCTAAAGCTACTCCTAAGTTTTGATGGGCAATACTAGAGTTAGGTTCTAGGGATATGGCCTTTTGGAAATTGGCGATCGCTTCATAAAGTAACCCTTTCTGGACTAAAGCTACTCCTAAACTAATGTAGAATTCTGAGAAATTAGGATTAATCTTAATGGCCTGGGAATAAGAGGCGATCGCTTGTTCCAACTGACCTTGTTTAACTTGGATATTTCCCAAATTGTAATGATAGAATGCAGAATTAGGTTTGAGCTCTATTGCTTTTTTATAGACTGTAGCTGCTTCTTCCCATTTTCCTATTTGAGCTAGAATATCTCCTAAACTTTGGTGATACAAGGCCAAGTTGGGGTTCAGTTCGATAGTCTTTTGATAGAAAGTAACAGCTTTTTCTAGTTGGCCTGCTGCTACAGCTTGTTGGCCTTGTTGGAAGTATTGGGTTGGAGTTTCTGAATTGAGTGATGATAAAGAATTCATTTCTCTCATAGGTTATGGTTAAGAAAGATTATATTTCTGATTCCCGGTATAATTTTCATGAGCTAGAGACTATTTTATTGTGATTACTGAATTTATATCTTTAAGCCAAACTTCCAGTAAATCACCTTCTTTTGGTGGGAATATTTCATTTTCAATTAAAGCATCGTAACATTTTCTGAGGTTATCTAATATTTCATTTTTTCCGGTTATCAGTTTAACTTCAGATAATAATTGTGCTATTTTTTCATTGTGGAGATAACCAGGAATCTCTTGTTCAAAATCTTGCATTAGATTATGAATATTCCGCTCTTGATAAACAGTTGGACTGTGAAACAAAATCCGCCAACCGTTTTCCCAGCAAATTCTTTGAGCAATAAAACTTCGCCATATATCGGTCATTCTAAATGAACAATATGCAGGCAAATACATCAGTGGATAAGCATCCGGAAACCAATATGTATTTTGACTGTTGAAGGGACACCAACTATCTTTACCCAATGCTAAATTTACATTATTTTTAAAGTTTTGAGGTAAAGGTAAAATCAATCGATAAATTGCATCAACATCTGGATTTTTGTTAGCTAGTCCTTGTTGAATTGCACATTCTGATAAATATTCCGATAATTCTTCATAAGGGGGAACTGGATAATTAATTTTGTCTAATGGTAATCCTCTCGGCCATATTAGTGCTTCTGAAAAATATTTGTAGACATTTATCCAACCTGCATTGTCGATAATTTTACATTTAATTTCTAAATGTTTTTCTTGCCAAAAACTATCTAAAGGCAGATTATCATCATCAGTTTCTATTATTTGTTCTGCTCCTTTTTTTATTGCTAGTAAGTAGCCGATGTTTTTTCTGGCATAATGTTTAGTAGGGCATAGTTTAGCATATTCCAATCCTGTAGCTATTTGAGCATTAATATCATAGTATTGAGAACCAGCTAAAAAAAAGTCACGAGGTGTTTTTGTATCACCTATAATTATTAAATCCCAGTGGTATAACTGACAGCCTACTGCCAATTCTCGTAAAACTTTATTTGGTGGTGAAATTGTTGTAACAACTAATATTGTTTTTGATTGCATCTGCCTATATTTTTACTTATTTGAAGTTTGTAAGTAATAAGCATAACTTCTGCTAGTTATTTTTAGTTTTTGTCCTTAGCCGTTAGCTTTTCCTTTTCAATTTTTTTGAGAATATTAAATATTTTTTTATAGATAATTTGCCAATTAACTTTATAATTTCTATAAACTCCTCGCTGTAATTGTGTAACCTCTTGGTGATTTAAAAACCTTGGCTCAATACCAGATTCTTTCACTGCCGACCAAAAACATTGTTGTCCCAAATGAGCGTGATCGCCATGAGCTACACCTGGTTTATCTGTTAACCATGATGTTATTACTAATCCAGAACCTACTACTGCAATATAAGCATCAATATACCTAGCCCAAACTATACTTTCATATAATTTAATGTCTAAAGTAATATTGTAAAAACTTACCTTTGATTTAGTTTGTTCGATTATACTTTTTACAATATCACTCGCATCTGGAGTCCCATCAAAAACAACTGCCATACTTAAATGATAAAATTCCTCCCTCAACTTATCAATAATTTTTGCATAATTTTTATCCTGTTCCTGCCAAATTTTATTATGACTTCTCACATTTATCCAAAGAAGTAAATTGTAATTTTCTTTGACTTTTTTTACTTCTTCTATAAACTCTTGATCACATAGATTGTATGCAGCTTGAGCAATTCTATTCCCAACATTTTGTTTGATAAAATTATCTGTTATTCTCAGGCAGAAAAAATTATTTTTCAGCATAAACCTAAATTGCTCTTCTTCCGACATTTCCGAAATATCTAAAATTTTCTTTTCTGGGATTTCTGGAAAAATAGATAATAAGTTTAGGTATTGACTCTTACCACCACAAAAATAATCTATTTTTTCTAATAAATTTTGTTCATACAAGTAGTATATACCTGTAATATCTTGCCAGAAAAAATGTCCTAGGTTTCCAATAGTACCATATAGTTCTACTAATGACCTATTAAAATTTCTGAGATAATTTTGAACATATTTCCAATTACTAACTACATAACTTTGAAATTTATAAATTTGATGGTCAATATTTTTAACTGCTTTCCCAAAAGCAATACATACATTCAGTTTAGGAATGTATAAAGCTGCTTTTGAACCAATAAAATCATTCACTATAATATAAAACACTTCTTCCCCTTGAAATCGATATATAAGACTCCATTTTCCCAGATAAAAGGAAGTATTAGACCTAACAATTCGACCACTTAGAGGGCAAACAGTATACATATATCCAAATTCAACAAGACTTTGGGTAAACTCAACTGCCTGATATTTGTAACCTGCTCTTTTCTTTTTGAGATGGCATTTTTTGACATTATTTGTTCTTGTTTTGAGTCTTTCATTACTACTCTCAGAACAGTTTATGTAAATATTTTCTAAATAATGATTTTCTAATCTGATCAATTTGACATATTCTAATAAAATCCCACAATTTTCGAGAAAATCTAGATCCTCTGGATGCAATTCATCTATTGCCAAAAATTTTAAATATTTTTGATGAAAATAATTTTGAACTTTTCCAGATTCTAATTCTTGAGTATCTAGCTCTATCTGGAGATTAAAATCTTCAGAATTAGTTTGATGCCAACTATCCCATATATATTCGTATATTGAATTAGTAACACTTTCATGTTGTGATAGCTTCAGATTTTTAGGAAACTGTGGTTTAGGTAAATCTTTAAAAAAGGTAACCGCTTCGGAAATTAATCCTGCCTGAGAAAGATGAATACTAAACTGATAATAAAACTCTAAATTCTGGATATCTTTCTGAAAAACTCGATGATAACAATCAATAACTTCCTTTAATTTTCCATTTTTTACCAAAGACTCCCCCAACAATAAGTGGCTAGGAACTTTATTCTTTTTATAAAGTTTTTTCTCCAGAGATAAAGTTTCTTCATACCATGAGAATGCTGCTTCCCAATCTTGTTTGTATATTAAAAACATCCCTAATTCGTAGTGGTTTAAATGTTTAGGATAATGTTCTAGTAGACTTTGTTGCGGCTGTATAGCTAGGGAATCTATTTTGCTGACAAATTGAGATTCTCTAGGTAACTTTTCTTGCTCTTCATTCTTGAGTTCTAAATTATACTCAAACAACTCGATAGTTTTCCCAAATTCTTCATATACAATATCTCTTGTTTCTACATCATAGTAATCTGCATAATTCACTTGCCTAGACTTGTTTTTTAGTGGTAATTTACCTATAATTCCTAGTTCTTTTTGGAGCTTTAGGAAATCCTCATTCAAAAACTCAAATCTTAAAATCTTATCTACACGGAGAATCTGATGATCGTCTACCAACCAATTCAACTGGTTTCCATGCCATTTGTGATATCCTTTTCTTTTGACATATACTTCTTTAACCCAGTCTTTAAAATCTAGTTTCATTGCTAATTCACAAGTAGCTTTAGGTGCTAAAAATCCTTTATATCCAGGATACTGATTTCTAAGTTGAGCCACAGACATATATAACGGTTTCCTTAAATGTTCATAAAAAGAAACCACCTGGTGGAAAGGATTTCTGACTATACTAAACGTGGTGAAATGATTTATCTTTTCCTCCATTACATATAATGCTTTTTTTAAATAATCATGTTTTCCAAGAAACTGAACACTTCGGTTTAAATCTGATGTTAATAGTTCTGTGATGCTTTCAACAGCACATTTGGGGATATGAATGAATAAGTATGAATTTTTAAAATTGATGATCATATTTGTAAAGTCAAAAGTTATCTATAACCCAAAAATCAGGTCTCTCATTTAATTGGACAAAAGCCGCCAGGGAGCCATAAAACAGGATCAAGTGTGGACTTGCAAAGGCTTTTAACTCAAAAAGGTATAAATCCAGGTGAGAGCATTGCTTTGAGCTATTTTCATAACATCCACGTAATTCTTTTGTCTAACACGTAATTCCCTTGTCTAAGCTGACTTTGAGCAATGACCCCAAAAAGGCCGAATTAATCGGTTATTTTTGGTCAGGAAAAGTCCGTAAAACGATTATTGGCTTAAATTTAATCGCTTTATATTACAGTGACATTAATCGCAATTCAGTCCCAATTAATTACATAATATATCAGGACTTACGCAGTACCGCTATCTGTGGTCCACAAATCTGTCTTTTTCAAGATATTGCCACTATAATTAGTGCCTTTGCGTAAGTCCTGAATAATTTCAAAAATATTATTCATTTTTTTGCTACTGTATATCAAATATAAATTATTAAATTCAAATCTAAAATAAAAAGGATTAATAATATCAAGATGACTATTCCTAATTTTATCATCATAGGCGCTCAAAAGTGTGGTACAACTTCCTTGTATAACTATATGATTGAGCATCCACAAATTTTACCTGCAGCAAAAAAAGAATTGCATTTTTTTAACTGGGTTTCTAAAGCAGGAAACAAAAGAAAAGCAGAGGGAGTAGATTGGTATTTATCTCAGTTTCCCACAATTCCTAGGGAGCAAAATTTAATAACTGGTGAAGCCACACCAGATTATTTAGTTGACCCGCATACTCCCCAGAGAATGTTTGATTTACTACCAGATGTTAAATTAATTGTACTTCTAAGAAATCCTATTGATAGAGCAGTATCTCATTATCATCATAATCGAGGAATTAGTAAGAAACGAGAACCTTTACCTTTCAAGCAAGCGATTGAAAAAGAACCAGAAAGATTGAATACAGAAAAAGAAAAACTTATCTCTGATGAAAATTATAGAAGTTTATTTCATAGAAACTATAGCTATTTGGAAAGAGGTATTTACATTGAACAATTAGAAAAATGGATGAGTATTTTTCCCAGAGAACAATTCTTAATTCTGAAAAGTGAAGATTTTTATGAAAATCCAGATATCATACTAAAAGAAGTATTTGAATTTTTAGGCTTGCCTAATTATCAAGTAACTAATAAAAAGAAGTATAATAAATTGTCTTATCAGCCAATGGATCCAAAAATCAGCTCAACTATTGCTCAATACTTTCAACCTTATAATCAAAGACTAGAAGAATATTTAGGCATGAAATTTAATTGGGAAGATAGCACACATCAAGAAAAAGTTGAGTCGACAATTTTAGAAAAACCACAAAAACTTTATTTATCCTTAGAGTTAAAACTTAAGCAAAGGAAAGAATACCTAGATAACTACAAAAAAAGACTGGATAATCTAATTGCTAAGAATAATATTTCACCAGCTATACCTGTTGTAGGTCGGCCAGTTATTAATAACCACAACCAAGAATCAAAGGAAAGTGTAGTTAGTCCTAGGCTAGAATTACCAAAAATATTTGTTGAAAAGTATGATCAGATTATTGATGAAATTTATAATGAATTATTTTGGGGATATGAAATCAGAGAAATTCAGGGAAACACTAACAACCAAGATACTATTAATATTTCTGGATGGGCATTGGGAAAAAAGTGTCCTGTAGTTGCTATAGAAATAGTGGAATTGAGTAGCATACGGAAAAAGGTATCTGTTAATCAGCTATGCCCTGATATAGCTAAACGTTATCCAGAAAAACTCCAAGTAAAAGAAATTGGTTTTAATATAGATTTCCCAGTAAATAAATTACCACCTAAATTTCACTGGCTATTCCAAGCAGTATTTGCTGATGAAACTCGGATGCCAATAGGTTGTATAGGAAGAAATAATAATAAGTCACTAAATATTCACAAAACTCCTCTATTGACACAAAAAGCTATTGAATTTTTAGAAAAATTTTTCCAGCAGAAACCTAATGCTAAAGTATTAGAATTTGGCAGTGGTAGTTCTACTATATGGCTTTCTAAACTAACAAAAAATCTGATTTCTATCGAGCATGATGCAAAGTGGTTTCAGCAGATAAAAAATTATATTCAGAAGCAGAAAAATTGCTATCCAGTAGATATTAAACTATTACCAAGACCATATCATAGAATTTGTGAAAATTATCTTCAAGAATATTTCGATTTAATTATTGTAGATGGTCGCGATAGAATGAAATGCTTTGAAGCGTCAATTAAACTTTTAAAACCAGGTGGAATATTGATGCTGGATGATGCACAAAGAGAAAGGTATAAACAAGCTCAAGATTTGTTAAGAAATTGGCAATTTACAAAAACTGTTACCAAGGCTCGGCATACTTATTGGTGGCAAAAGCCGTTTCAAGAAACGACATTTGTGGATAAAACCAATCAACCCCCTAATCAAAGACCAACATCTCAGGAATTTAAAGAAACAGTTATAGCTGGTGTGTCAATGGTGAAAGATGAAGAGGATATTATCTACTACACCTTAGCTGGAAATTATAGACAAGGGGTCAAAAAATTTGTAATGCTGGATCATATGTCCTCAGATGGAACGAGGGATGAGATTAGACGTTTCGCTGATGACTATCCAGAAGCAATGGTTTACCTGATTGAAGATAGAGGCCCTTTATTTCATAAGTTCAGGAAAATGTCTGCTGCTGCTGAATTTGCCCATAGAATGTGGGGAACAGAATGGATATTTCCATTTGATGCTGATGAAGTGATCTATTCATCAGACCAACCTCTACCAACTATCCTTGGTCAATTGGAGCCAACACAACTTTGTCTTGGTCTGCAACACAGGAACTATTTACTTCGTTCATTCTACGATTTATCTGAAGTTAATCCTCTTAAAAGAATGACTTACAGAAAGAAAGAAGATACTTCTAGTCGTGGGGATTACAGCAAGGTTATAGTTCGCTGGCGGTCAGGTATGGAAATTACTCAGGCGCATCACTTTGTCAAGTTTAAGGGTAAGAAGCTACCTGTGACAATACTTGGAAAAAATCATGGACTTATCCTCAGACAATATAGATACCGTTCTCGAGAACAGGTAAAACAAAAAATTATTAATGGAGGAAAAGCTTACGAGGCAACCCCAGATATGAAAGGTGATTTTTGGCAAAAAAAGTATATAGAGTATCAGGAAAAAGGAGAAAGATTTATTGATGAGTTCTATACTTCTGAGACTAATGGAAATTCAGATGCTATTTATGATCCAGCCTGGGTGTAAATATTTGTTAGCTTAATATTATTTTCTGCTCAAAGATTTCTCTTTCAGCTTTGGGTCTTGATACTAGGCTAGGATAAATTATTGGAGCAATATACAACTCTACAATAAGCGCTAGCCTAAATAACCTGAGTTCGGGATTAGCTGAAATCCTGATTATATCGTTTTTAAGTAGAATTTTGGAAACTTTTTTTAATGAACAAAATCAAACAAAAGTGCAAATTAAGTATATGTTCAATTATGAAAAATGAAGGACCATATTTAAAAGAATGGCTAGAATTTCATAAGTTAGTTGGTGTACAAAGATTTTATTTATATAACAATCATAGCACTGATAATACTCTTGATATTGTGCGTCCATATCGAGAAAATAATGAAGTAGTTATACAAAATTGGCCTGTAAAAAATGGTCAACAAATGAAAGCATATAATCATTTCCTAGAAAAGTATAAAAATGAATCAGAATGGATAGCATTTATAGATTTAGATGAATTTTTATTTCCCACAGAAAAAAATGATTTGAGAGAAGTACTAGAAGAGTTTTCTGATATTCCTGCTATTGGAGTAAATTGGTTGATTTTTGGCACATCAGGACATCAGAAAAAAACCCAAGGATTGCAAATAGAAAATTTTACTAGACGAGCTAAAGAAGATTTCCAGGCTAACCTCAATTTCAAATGTATTGTACGCAGTGAGTTTACTCTTAAATGTACTACTCCTCATCATTTTGTCTATGTGAATGATGGAGTAGCAGTGAACGAAAATCATGAAAAATTATCGGCCAAAGTTTCTCCTTACCATTCGGTGAAAAAATTGAGGATTAACCATTATTTTACTCGCTCTATGGAAGAAAGTTTAAACAAGATTAAGAGGGGTAGAGCAACTGTAAATCACAAGAGAAAAATAGGAGAAATTAAATATCATGATCGCAATGAAGTAGAAGATTTGACTATTCAAAGATATATTCCTCAACTTAAAAAAATATTAGACACAATTGCCAAGGATAATAGTAATGTTTATTCTTATTTAGAAAAATCCAACTCATCCTCATCACTAACTATTGGAAACTTAGGTAAAGTCGAGACTGAAAATCAATACCTAAAATTAACAGGTTGGGTAGTTTCTCTAAATCTGATTCCTGTCAGTAGCTTTAAAGTTTGGATTGGAGGTCAAGAATATAGAGAATTTCAACAAACTCTAGGAATCGAAAGTCCAAGAATAAAAAAAGCTCACCCTAGGTTAAAAGGAGCAGCAAAGGCGAGATTTTATCTAGAAATACCTCTCAAGACAATACACATAGAAAACTCTCAAAACCTCCTAATTATTTTAATCCCTATTTTGGAAAACTCTGAAGGTTGTGTTTTGATTAATGTTTTTAATCCTGCTTTCATCCTTCCTTCTAAAGAATATATAGATCTAGTTAATAGAAATAGTTCTTTTAATTTTCAATCTAATCCTTTCAAATGGTTAGGATATTTAATTCAAAGAGCAGGTGCTCAACCTACAGACAGTATTCTTGATATTGGTTGTGGAATAGGTTACATTGCTTATGGTTTAGCTCATTACTTAACACCTACAGCTCGTTATGAAGGTATTGAATTTTCAGAAAAAATAATTGATTGGGCACAACAAGAAATTACTGCTAGAAAGCCTAACTTTAATTTTGAATGGCACAATATTTATCATCCTATTTACAATGCTAAGGGAACTATACCTATGGGGGAATTTATATTCCCTTATCCACAAGCAAGTTTTGATTTGATTTGTATTAGCAATCTTTTTACTTATTTATCTAGCATTGATGTGTGTCATTATTTACATCAAATTCAACGTGTTTTAAAAGTCGGAGGCAAGTGTTTATTTGCCTGTTTTTTAATTAATAATGAATCTCAAAAATTAATTACTGCTGGCAAGAGTTCTCAGCATTTAGCCAATGAAATAGAAGGTGGTTTATGTTTATATCCAAAACTGCCAGAAAAAACGATTGGTCTTCAAGAATCCCTACTAATCGATTGGATTAAAGAAAGTGGTTTAACTATTGTATCCAGATATGATGGTTCTTGGTGTGGGCGCAAATCTTTTACTTATCAAGATTTGCTAATTGTAGAAAAAAAAATTGAACTTAAATCCAAGTTATCTAACCACAAGTTTTTCTTAGAAAAATCAAAGTTTAAATTACAAAAAATTCAGACAGAACTTGATTGCTAAAAATATCAAATAAAGCAAATTTAGGCACAATATCATTCTTCAATATTTAACATAAAAATGAGTCAGATAAACCCAGCTCATCGCCCAGAAGAAGTCAAGGAAAAAATTATTTCAATTCATATACCAAAAACTGCTGGTACAACATTTAAAAAAGTTTTGAGACAAATATATCATCCAGAAGAGATTTTCTTTGACTATCCTCACAAGGGTAATTTACGCCATAAAATGTTAACTAATCCCAAGCCAGCAGTCAAAGTAATTCATGGTCATTTTTCTAGCCATAAATATGATAGGAAATTTCCTGAGTGGAGAAAAATTATTTGGTTAAGAGATCCGATAAAACGGTTGATTTCTCTTTACTTTTTTTGGAAAACTTGGCAAATATTCGTAGAAAGTGATGCAGAAAATTTAGCACCTGTCATAGAGTCTAGTTTGACATTTATAGAGTTTGCGTCAAAACCAGAAATGCAGAATCTAATCAAATCAAAATTTGTACAAGAACAAAAATTAACAGATTTTGATTTTGTAGGGATTCAAGAGTTTTTTACTGAAGATTTACATGAACTCACAGTAATGCTAAATTGGCCAGACTATGAATTAGAAACTCAAAATACTAATCCCTATCCAGAATATAAGTTATTACTAAAGGAAGTATTATCTAATCAAGAAATAGTCGATAAAATATCAGCTATAAATCAGGAAGATATAGAAATTTATCAAGAAGCATTAAGTTTGCGGGAGCAGCGAAAAAAAACATCAGAGATACAATACTATACTCAAAAAAACTCTGGAAAAAAACACTTTATCCAGAAAAAACGAAAAATTTATCCTTTACTTACTTGGGATTCTATTGATCGGGTGACTATAAAAAATCAACTTTTACGCTTATCTGGTTGGGTTGCTTCCCTAGATTTTGGTATGGTGGAAGGATTTAAAGTTTCTATTGGCAATCAAGAGTTTAGTTTCTTTGAACAAATTCTGAATATACCTAGTCCAGATGTAGAGAAGGCTCACCCTAGTTTATCCAATGCCAGTCATGCTAGATTCTATCTAAAAATACTTTTAAATCAACAACAAATTAACCAATTAAAGCATTCATTAATTACTTTAACTCCTCGGTTTAAATGTGGTGAAGGTATTGTCATATTGAAAGTATTAGTGCCACTTTTACCATTACCTAATAAAAAATTGAGAGAAATAATTGGAGAAAATGACAGTAGTCAATTTGTTCGTAATTCCTTTAGATTATTAGGATATTTAATTCAAAGATTAGGTTTACAACCACAAGACCATATTCTTGATGTTGGTTGTAATATTGGTACAGTTGCTTATGGCCTAGTTCATTATCTACAATCTTCTGGTCGTTATGAAGGTTTTGATATGGCAGAAGATTTGATTTGCTGGACAAAACAAGAAATTACAACTCGCAAACCTAACTTTAATTTTAGCTGGTATAATATTCATCACCCTCTTTACAATCCTACAGGAAAAATATCGGCGAATAATTTTATTTTTCCTTATCCTGACGCGAGTTTTAATTGTGTTTGTATTTCTCACTTATTTACTCATTTACAAAGTTCAGCATTTCGTTATTTTATTGATGAAATATATAGAGTTTTACAACCGGGAGGGAGATGTTTATTAATTTGCTTTTTAATTAATTCAGAATCAGAAGAGTTGATGGCTAAAGGTAAAAGTTCTCAACAGTTTATTTATGAAATAGAGGATGGTTTTACTATAGATATTAATTTGCCAGAAAAAGGGATTGGTTTTAGGGAAAATTTACTATTAAAATGGGTAGAGCAACGAGGTTTTAATGTTCTAGAAAAATCTTATGGTTCTTGGTGTGGAAAGACTTCATTTATTAAAGAAGATTTGTTAGTATTGGAAAAAAGTTTTCAAGAGGGAACAGGAAACGGGAAACAAAAATCGTAGGATTAGCAAATATTGAGCAATAGACACTTATGTAAATCAATTAATATTTGCTTCTCTGAGTTTACTACTTTTTCAAAATCATATAGCATATTTTGGACAAATAATCTATAGGGTAAATGATGAAAATTTTGTAGTGCAGACATCTTAACCAGGTAAGTGTACCTAATAAAAACAGAAAGGACTATAATTTAGTAACAAATAATTTAGCAGAATTTTAGTAATATGGAAAAAATTGAAATGGTAGACAAACAACCTCAACAACTAGCAACAACTACTGGATTTTTAGACCAACTAGCAATAGAAAATGAAACTGTTTGTTTAAGTGGATGGGTTCTATCATTTGAATCTGAACCTGTAACTAATTTTAAGGTTTTATTTGGTAGTAAACAATTAACAGGATTTGCACTAACTCAAGGTCTTCCTAGTCCTGGAGTTAAAAAAGCGCATCCTAATGTTTCTGCTGCTAATAATGCTCGGTTTATTATTCGCTTGCCGATGAATAAACTGCAGCAACAAGAATTTAAAGATGCTCTAATTATTTTAATTCCTTTAGTAAAAAATCGTGCAGGAGAACCTTTATTAAATGGTGTTATTCCTGCTTTATCTTCTTTAGTAAAAACATCAGAAACTAATAATTTACCAACTACTACTCCCCAAGTAGAATTGATTTCTGTTCATGTGCCAAAAGCTGCTGGAACTGCTTTTAGACAGGTTTTATTACAGGTTTATGGAACTCAAGGAGTGCTCACTGATAAAACTAATATGTTTGAAGATAATATGCCAGCTACTATTCATTGGCAAACTAAAGTTATTGAGGGTCATTTTCGGGCGGGTAAGTATGACAAATTATTTCCTAATGCTTACAGAATTACATGGTTAAGAGAACCGATCCACAGATTAATTTCTGATTATTGTTTTCGCCACATATCTAATCCCACAAAAGAACATCTAAATAAAGAGAGTTTATTAAAGTTTGCTCAAGGTAATAGTAATTTGATGGCTTATTGTGTAAATAGTAAGTCTCTAGATTATTTTGATTTTATAGGAATTACAGAACATTTTGCTGAAGATTTACTAGAACTAAAAAATATTTTAGGTTGGTCTGATTATGAGGTAATTTATCAAAACAGAAATCCCTATCCAGAATATGTTGAGTTTCAAAATAAAATCTTATCAGATAAAAAAATAATGGATGAATTAGCGGTAGCTAATAGTCAAGATATGGAACTTTATGCAGCAGCTTTAAAATTACGATCAGAAGGAAGAAGGAAGATGGAGCAAGGAAGAAGTGTAATTGATTTACCTGAACAAAATATAGTTGATTCAGAGGAATATCCAGTAACAGAAAAAACCAAATTATTATCAACATTAGGTTCTTTGGATAAGGCTGAATTTGATCAGCAACAATTAGTACTTACGGGTTGGGTTGTTGCCCCTAATTTTGGTGCAGCAAAAGGGTTTAAATTAACTGTTGCAAATACTAGAATAGAAAAGTTTGAAACTGCCTTGAATTTGCCTAGTCTAGATGTGAAAAAATTCCACCCTAATCTTAATAATTCTGGTCAATCTAGATTCCGGATTAAAGTACCTCTTAACCCAGCACAAATTTCACAATTCCAAAATTCGCAGATTGATTTAACTCCTATATTTAAAGATGGTGAAGGTGGGGTTTTATCCAAAGTATTGGGTAATCCCAAAAAAATAACTTTTCCTGAAGCACCCATAATTTTAGAAAAACCAAAACTTATTGCACCAATTAAAACAATTACAACTTTAGGTTATTTCGATAATGTGACAATTTCAAATCAGAATTTAGTAATATCTGGTTGGGTAGGTTCTTACAATTTTGGTTCTGTAAAAGGATTTAAAATTTCTATAGCAGGTCAGGAAATAACTAAGTTTAAACATTCTCTTGGTCTTGCTAGTCCAGATATAAAAAAAGCTTTTCCTAAACTTGCTGGTGCAGAAACAGCTCGTTTCCAAGTAACTATTCCTGTTTCTGAATCTGAAATTCTAGAATTTCAGGACTCTGTTCTTAGCTTAACTCCTTTATTTAAAGATGCTAAAGGTAAGGCTATAGTTAAAGTGGTTAATTTTGTGGGTAAAACTAATAAAACTGTAGACTACAAAATAGTTGATTCCCATATTATTTTGCCTGATAAAACTTCTATACCTTTTCCACCTGAACTTTTAGTAAAACGGGTACATGGAGAATCAGAAATAAACGGCTTTTTACAAATAGGTTTGGGAATAAGTCAAGACTTAAAATTAGCTTTGGATAAAATTGGTAAAAAATTTAGTGATTTTGATTCTGTTTTAGATTTTAACTGTAGTTGCGGACGGGTAATGATTTGGAATTACTTGTTAAATAAGTCTACTTTATTCCATGGTACAGATGTAGATGCAGAAGCAATATCTTGGTGTCAAGAAAATCTTAAGTTTGCTAAGTTTAGTGTTAATCAAGCTTTACCTCCTACGGAATATGAAGATAATAAATTTGACTTTGTTTATCTAATTTCAGTATTTAGTCATATCAATGAAGAAATGCAGTTGCAATGGTTACAAGAACTACGCAGAATTACAAAACCAGAAGGTATTGTGATGATTACAACTCGCGGTCCTAATATTCCCAGGGAAGCTTACGATTTAACAACTAAATTAGAAAAAGAAGGGTTACTATTTTTTACATCTCCTGATAAAAATAAGGTTTTTCCTGATTGGTATCAAACTACTTATCAGACTGAAGATTATATCAGAAATAAATGGGTATCGGAATTTGAAATAATTGATTTTATTTCTGGTGGTATTCGAGCTAGTCAAGACATAGTTATACTGAAAAATAATCAGAAAAGTCAAGAGCAATTAGAACCTACATTATTACCTACAACTGGATATCTAGAATACATCGCATTGACAGATAAAAAAGAACTGTCTATCAAAGGTTGGGTAGCTGCGGTTGACTCAGGTATTCTGGAAAATATGAAGGTTGTTATTGCTGAAAGGGAAATACAAAACTTTCAATTGAAAAAAGCTATTCCTAGTCCGGATGTGAAAAAAAATAATTCTCACTTGGATGCAGAAACTTCTAGATTTGAGCTTTCTATACCTCTAAGTTCAGAACAGCTAGAGCAATATCGTAATTCTGATATTAGTTTTACTCCCTTTTTCCAAAAAGGTGAAGGTACTGCTATCTCAAAACGGTTGGCTATTTCTATACCTCAAGCAAAAAATGAAAAGGAAACTGTTGAAGTTTCAGACAAACAAGTTAAACTAATAGAATTATCTCCTTCTCCTACTCTACCAAAAGATGAAAAAGTTGCAGCACAGACTCTTGCAGTTCCACAGCTACAATATTCAGAATTTCTAACACAAATTATGGCTGATTTGGAAAAATCACAAACAGAGATTCAAGAAATTCAAGCTGATTTGGAAAAGTTTAAATCTAGCAAGAAAAATACTCCTACTAAAAATATATTTCCTGTCGAGCCAGAGAAAAATTTATCGGAGTTGGAAGAACAAACTTCTACGAAAAAAAAAATTATAACTGACCAGATAGAAGTAGATACTAATTTGTCGGAGTTGGCAGAAAAAACTCCGACCGAAAAAAAAAATCTGACTAAACCAGTAGCAGAAACTACTAATTTATCAGAGTCAGAAGCAGAAATTTCAACAGCAAAAAAAGCTCCTACTAAACCAGTAGAAAAGGTTACTATTTTGTCTGAGTTAGGAGAAAAAACTTCTACAGAAAAAGAACAGAAGTTATTAGGTTTATCGGGAGTAACAGTTGAAAAGTTCTGGGAAATTATTAATCCAGTCATTTCCACAGAAGGAAAAAGAGGTGTTTCTCAACCTGCTATTAGTATTCTTACTCCTACTTGGAATTCTTCTTTAGATT
>JAKQYG010000010.1 GCA_023356515.1 Trichodesmium sp. MAG_R04
TTCAAGGTAAGTCTACTTATATTCTTACTTACAGATTTTAGGGAAGAATGACTCATCCTCTCATTTTTCAGGGGGGTTAAGGGGTATCCTTCCTGACTAAGCAAATGAAGATCTTGACTAAATTCACCCTGAACCTTAAGAGTATATACCCCTTGAGCTAGAGACTTTGGGTCAAACCACTTATAAATTTGCTTTAAACATTCACTACAATTTAACCCTTGACATCCTAAATCTTTCTTCCTATTTTCAACATTTACCTGAATGGGAGATATAGAAGTTTCTTCTATATATTCTATCGCTAATTCTTCTAATCTTACTTCTGTATATCGTTTTTGATAATTCTTGCTATCTAATTTCTGAATCCAATCTTTTGTAGATAAATATAATCCTTCTAACTTTTGATAGGGGAGAAAATCATGATTTAATATATTTGGAGTTAATTGTACTTTTGCCCATAAGACTTTACTGTAATAATCTATTGCTTCCGGCCATCTTTGCTGTTTTTCCAGAACCTTACCCAACTGAAAATAAATCTTTGTCGTCTGATCAATTCTCTTTTCACTAAGTAAAATTTGCAGAGCTATTTGATAACTAATAATTGCTGAGTTTAACCGTTTTTGTTTAACCAAACTATTCCCTAAGAACCAATAAATTTCTGCTGAATTTGGTTTAATTTGTAACGCCCTCTGATAAAAATTTTCAGCAGCTACATAAGAATCATTTTCCATCAATACATTACCAAAATGAATATAATATTTCAGCAAATATTGAAATGTTTTCTGAGATTTTTGCTCATATTTTTCTGAATTAATATCTAAATTTTGTGTCTCTTTAATAAAATTAAATACGGCTACTTTTGTCAAATACATCTCATCAGATACTGCCTGTTTCCAATTTCCTAACTTCGACTCTAATACCTGACAATAGCCATCAACAAATTGATGATTAGTAATTATATTTTTTAAGTAAATAAAAGCAGTTTGAAATTTTCCTATAGTCATTAGAGAAAAAGCACAATCACTATAAACTAATACATTATCTTTTTCTCCCTTCAGTCTAATAACCTCTTGAAAAGATTTTACTGCCATTTCATGCTCCCCAATAATTTGTAATGCTTTACCCAAGTTATAATGAGCTTTGATAAAATCAGGGTCTAATTCTATAGCACGATAATAAGCAGCGATCGCCTCTATAGGATTTTCATTTAATAAAGTAAAACCAAGATTATTATATAGACTTGCTGAATCAGGTTTTAAAACTAAAGCTTGTTGATAAACCTCAATAGCTTCTGACGTTCGATTCCAATTAGCTAAAATACGACCTAAATTATTATATCCTTCTACAAAATCTGGGTTTAATTCTATGACTTTTCTATAAATATCAACTGCCGCTTGATAATTTCTTTCCCTTTCAAAAATAATGCCTAAGCCTAAATAAGCATTAATGTAATTCGGTTTGATAACAATTGCAGTTTCATAGTATTGAATTGCTGATTCAAAATACCCAACTTGATAGAATATATTACCTAAATTATAATATACTTGTGGCCATTTTAGTCCTAAATTAATCGCTTTTTGATATTGATTAGCTGCTTCACTCAGCCATTTTTTCTGACTGTATAACCAAGCGAGAAAAGCATGAACTTCTGCATATTTTGGTTGAATTTCTACAGCTTTTGTATAAGCATACATAGCTTTTTCAAAATTTTCTTCTGCTTGGTAAATTTCCCCTAATATTCTGTAAGCATCAGCGGAGTTTGGTTGTATTTCTAAAATTTGTTCACAGGTTGCTATTGCTTGACTTAATTTACCTTTAGTCAAATATGACTTTGCTAATTTGAGATATTTTTCTATTTTCATCGTAAAATACCAACATAGGATATATAGCATTCCTAAATAAGTTGCAACATTTTATTGTAGGTCTTTGGAGACCAAACCTCCACAGTTTTTTTCACAAATCATTTAGATTGCTATAGATTAATTTATCTTTTCAGAAACAAAGACTGATGTCAGCCAAAAACTTTTATCACAATACAGTAAAAAATGCTTTAATCAAAGATAGCTGGAATATTACAGACGACCCTTTAATTTTATCTATTGGCAAAAAAAATTTATTTGTAGATTTGGGAGCTGAAAAGTTAATTGCCGCAGAGAAAAGTAACCAAAAAATTGCTGTAGAAATTAAAAACTTTATTAATGCATTTCTAATTAATGATTTAGAAAAAGCTCTAGGTCAATATATTTTGTATAGGGAAATTTTAAGACAGAAGCAAGAATCCAGAATATTATATTTAGCAATTAAACGATCGGCTTATGAGGAGATTTTTGAGGAACCTATTGGTAAGCTACTTTTAAAACGAAGTATTGTAAATTTGTTAGTTTTTGACCAAGTAGAAAAGGTGATTTTACAATGGATTCAATAACAAAGTATTATCAAATTATTTATCCTATTTTAAAAGAATATGCAGACCTTCCTTATCGCTATGGGGAAGTAAAACGTCATTTGATTGTCAGTGAGGATAAGTTGCATTATTTGTTTCTGACTTGGGGGTGGGAAAATGGGCGAAGGTTACATGGTTGTATTGTACATTTAGAAATTATTGGCGATAAAATCTGGATTCATGAAGATGGTTTAGAAGATGGTATGGCAAATGATTTAGTCAATGCAGGTATTCCTAAAAGTAAAATTGTTTTGGGTTTTCATCCAGCAGAGGTACGTTCCCATACTGAATTTGCGGTTAATTAATTTCTACAAAATGTTGCCCAGAACCAACATATTTAGTAGGGGCGTTTTTGCTGACGCAAAGCTCCGCCAACGGCTGTTGCCGACATGAAAAGCGGAGTATTCCTTCAGAAAAAAGGCGAAGCCCATGCCGTCAGGCTATATGCCATTACCCCCTACTGTGGTGTAAATATTTGACTCAAAACAATTAAACCAGACTTCTCAACTTAGCTAAAACAAAATTCCCCCCTAAAATTAGGAGGGACTCAGTATCTTCATTTTTGGGTTATACCCACATTTAAAATCATATTTATTAATTAATAACTAGACTTAGAAGATTTCAAAGTCAGTAGCTTGTAATGGGTTATTACTATCAAAGATAGTATTATCAACCTGAGCAATTGGAGTTTCATTACCTGCAACTGCTGAACCGTCTGGGTTGTAGTATACTAAACCAGTATTAGGGTCATAGATGATTGCTGCTGAATTCTGTCCTTCCTGATTAGGACTAAAGTTCTCAACAACCGCAAACTGTGCTCCTGATAATGAATCGCCAGGACGTGCTCCTGCCAAAGCCTCAAAGTTGCCGCCACCGAAGTTATTAACAACTATGCCTATCTTATCTCCTTCATCCCTATTAAAGTCTGTTAAGGAGTCAAGTCCGTAACTACCATTCTCATTATAATAGAAGACGAATTTATCAGCTCCAGTGCCACCTGTTAAAGTATCACTACCCTTTCCACCGAATAGGAAGTCATCCCCTACACCTCCAGATAGACTGTCATCCCCTTTACCTCCATCTAGAGTGTCATTACCTTCATCACCCGTTACAGTATCAGTATCTCTCCCTCCCAGTGCGACGTCATTTCCGGCCCCACCTTGTACTAGGTCACTTCCGCGATCGCCGAAGATAAAGTCTGCTCCTTCACCACCTTCTACTTGATCATCACCTTTACCAGCATAAATAAGATCATCTCCTGCACCTCCAGCTACGGAGTCATTTCCTTGGTTAGCTGAGATGGTGTCAACGCCAGCACCACCCAATGCAGTATCATCACCAGTACCTAATAAAACATCATCATTGCCATCACCTGCTGCCACTAGATCGTCGCCAGCCCCTGTTGAAACAAAATCCGATGCAGCAGATCCCCCAAGAGCGTCTGCTGTTGGGCCTCCTTGTATGTCTCTGCCTCCTCCGTCTATAGGTCTGTCTACAGTTGGGATTATATCAAATCCACCATCAGGTTGTTCTTCTGGGGAGATATTATTAATTAGGTCGTTAATGTTGCCGTCAATTAAGCTAGTCACTTGCTTACCTCGTTTTTTAGAATTTACTATTGCTAATTTATGTGTTATTCGCTCAAAGAGCTAATTTTTAGATTCTGTATAGATGACCTTTTTCGTTCATTTATATCTTTAAAAGTTTATATTTGTAGGAAAACTTAACCCTTAGTGAATGAGACATTCCAAAGATTATTATTGTTCCCGTTTACTCTAACCTTGCCTGACTAAATAATTCCTGTTTTAGGAAGTTATGGCAAGAAGGTTTGTGCTACAACAGATACATTTTCTAGATAGTGATGATCATGTACTGTTGAGCATACTTTTACATCTTTAAGAGCATATATTATTGTTTAGTTTAGTGCTCTAGAGATTATTTTTTCATTCAATAAAACCAACCTCCAGAATTGTAGCATAGTTCTGCTGATTGTCAAGTGCTTAATTTACCAAAAAATCAGGTCATAAACCTTGTTCCTAATTAGGTAACAAGGTTTGTGGCATGAGGCTTCTCGACGATTTAGCTAAAGAAAGGAAGTTTATCAATCTCTAGTTTTTTGTCCCTAGGTAATTTCAGCGATTATTTACTAGTTTACCGAAAAATTGGGTTTAAAGCCTCGCCCATAAGCGGGCGACTTTTTAGTTAATTTTTTTTCACAGGCTATGTTATGGTGCTTTTTAGTTCACAAGAAATATATTAGTCGCGGGTGGGCATACCGAGACAAAAAACGGACATTGAGGCCAGCAGCCAGACTACTGCCAAAGTAGCAGCAGCCTGTGAAATGTCAATCTGCCGAGGGGCTACGGCTCGGTTGTTACCCAGTGTCTTTAGTCCAGGGAGGATGTCAACATTACCTTTTACCTTCTAGGGGAAGTTTGGGGAGTCTAGTCTGGCCATTAAGTAGAGATATAGCCTAATCTATAGGGAGAAATAGAAAGGAAACGGACACGGTATATTTAACCCCTAAGCAAGTACAAGAAAAATAGGGTAATTAATAAACAAGCGAGATATTTCGATTAAATAAGCTTTATTAAGCTTTATTCTGTTTTGCCGCTAACTCTTCATAAAGAAGAAAGTTAATAGTTTGGTATTGCCATAACTAAAAACATCTGTTACCGAAAAATTGGGTTTAAAGCCTGGCTCTTCTAGGGCAGCTTTTTAGTTGATTTTTTTTCACAGGTTATGTTATCATTATTTTTAGTTCACAAAAAATGTATTAGTCGCGGGTGGGCATACCGAGACAAAAAACGGACATTGAGGACAGCATAAGACTACTTTCAAAGTAGTAGCAGCCTGTGAGATGTCAACCCGCCGAGGGGCTAAGGCTCGGTAGGAATTCTTGTGCCTTTAGGCCGGGGAGGATGTCAATATAGAAAGCTGTTACCCTAGGAGAGGTGGCTGAGTGGTCGAAAGCGGCTCACTGCTAATGAGTTGTACGGGAGAACCCCGTACCGAGGGTTCGAATCCCTCCCTCTCCGTTAATTATTGTATTTAAAGATAGTGATATACTCCCACACCAATTAGTATTTTGGTCGTTCCCATGGCAGAAAAGTCAAGGAACAAATTTATCCTAACTACCACCTCTACCAATTTTCCGTTCCTCTGTAGGGACCTTGCATGGAACCTCCCTACTTCTCATTCTGGGAGATGTTAGAGGTGAGTCCCCTACTCCTGAAAAAGTCTTTTTCAGCAAGCCCTAGATTAATCCATTATCTCGTTCTATATTTAACAATCATTGTTGCTAGTATTCCTATAGCTATTTCTCTGAAAAGTGATTTAGGTATTACACCAACTGATTTTACTAACTCCTGGTCTAAGAGAAATATTCCCAGAGCTAAGAATAATAATTGTGTTTGCTCACCCCACCCTTTATTTAGAAGTAAAAGGTAAAGAGTTAGCATTTATCAACCGAGTTAGTTTTGTAATGTATGCAAAAAGCTTTGTCGAGCATTAAACCTTATCTGCGGTGGATTATTTTAGGAGTAACTTTATTTTTTCTAGCTAAAACTCTCAAAGACAATTGGGAACAAGTACTCGAAATTAGGATTAGTCATTCTGGGTGGGTAAGTTTAGGAACTGCCTTTTTGGTCACAATAATGGCTCATATATGGTCTGGATGGGTATGGTTTTGGATTATTAAAGAATTTAATCAATCAGTTAATAAACGGTGGGCTATTAGAGTATATCTAGTAACAAATATTGCTAAATATTTACCAGGAAATATCTGGCATTTTTATGGTCGTATTACTGAAACAAAAAAAGTAGGAGTGCCTCTTGAAATTGCAGTTTTAAGTGTGTTAATAGAGCCACTTTTAATGGCAGCGGCAGCTTTAACATTTGCTTTAGTTGGTTCTATTCAAGAAAATTTGTTTTTACAATTTTTGTGTTTTTTTGCAGTTATTTCTATTGTTCATCCACAAATTTTAAACCCAATAATTAAGTATTTAGTTAAAATTAAATTAAAATTTACAAAATCAGATTTAGATGCAGTTAATGAATTACAACTAGAACGATATCCTATCAAGCCTTTTCTGGGAGAAATTTGCTTTGTGCTGCTTCGAGGTTCTGGATTTTTATTGACAATGTTGGCATTTAATACTATTGAATTTAATCAAATTTTATTAATATTTAGTGTATTTAGTTTAGCGTGGTTATTAGGTTTAGTTGTGCCAGGAGCCCCTGGAGGTGTTGGGGTATTTGAAGCAACTGCTTTAGCTTTATTAGAACCAAAATTTTCTCCTGGTATTGTGTTGAGTGCTGTTGCATTTTATCGCTTCATTAGTATTTTAGCTGAAACTTTTGCTGCTGGTTTGGCTTTGTTGGAGCAAAAAATTCATAACTAAAAAATCAAAAGCTAGACTTAAAAAGTGTTGAGTTCGGCAAATTTTAACAATTTGTTACAAAATATAAGAGTAGTATCTACCCAGAGTGACTGAAAATTGAAACTATTCCAAACACTTGGCCCTCAGCAACGGCGCAGTCTAATAATGTTATTCTTAGCTGGCTTATTATTTTGGTCAAGCATAACTACCTTATTGCCTACTTTACCTCTTTACCTAGATCATATTGGAGGTACAAAACAACAAATTGGCTTTGTTATGGGTTGCTTTGCTGTGGGACTATTACTATCACGATTTGTGTTAGGGCCATTGGCTGACATGAAGAGTCGGAAGTTGGTTCTAATAATTGGCACAGCTGTAGCAGCGATCGCTCCATTTGGCTATTTACTAATCAAGTCTTTTCTTTTATTAATGGTAGTTCGTGCTTTTCATGGCATAAGTATTGCTGGAATTACCATTGGCTATAACACTTTACTCGCTGACTTGTCTCCTCCTGGTCGTCGCGGAGAATTAATTGTTTATATGAGTTTAGCTATTCCAATAGGTATGGCTATTGGGCCAGTAGTAGGTAGTTTTTTAGTAGTAGCTAATGGGTATGTGCCTTTATTTATCTTTTGCTCTACTTTAGCAAGTGTTAGCTTATTGTGTAGTATTTTTGTTTGGGAACCAGATTCAATAGTAGAAAAAAACTCCCACTCCCATCAGTTTGAGCAACAAAAGTTATTGCAAATATTATGGAGTCGTAGAGTTTTAGTTCCCATTTTTGTGATGTTGATGGTAGGTTTAATATTTGGCACAACTATTACTTTTCTACCACTGTATATTCAGGAAAATAGTATAGCTCTGAATGCTGGACTTTTTTATACTGTAAGGGCGATCGCTAGTTTTGTCATTCGTATTTTTGCTGGGCGAGCTTCTGATAAATTTGGTCGTGGGATTTTTATTAGTGCGGGTTTGGTATTTAGCTTATTAGATGTATTAACTTTGTGGACTGCAAATAGTAGCAATATGGTTTTACTGGCGGCTATTTTCGGGGGGTTTGCTAATGGTTTAATCTTACCAATAATGATTACTTTGATGACCGACCGGTGCCCTCCAGATCAAAGAGGAAAGTTTTTCTCTCTTTGTATTGGCGGCTTTGATTTAGGATTAGCTATAGCGGGACCAACTTTCGGTCTTGTTGCCGAACAAATAGGTTATAGAAATATGTTTGCTATTAATGCAAGTCTAGCAGGCATAGCAATAGCTACATTTATTACTTTGTCAAACAAAGACTTGCCCCATTCCATTAGATTTGCTTTTGGTCAGGGGCAAGATACTTGTTCTGTTAATCAATAACTGAGACGGGCCTGGAGGGATTCGAACCCCCGACCTCATGGTCCGTAGCCACGCACTCTATCCACTAAGCTACAGGCCCTTCTTCTCTTAGGCTTTAGATAAAACTTTTTTTGAATCAGTTTTTCCCTTGCTCTAGAGAGTTATCATAACACAAATAAATAAAATGACAAGGGATTTTTCTAAATTTGAGCAAAATTTAACTCATTTGGACTCTAAGGGTGAAGTTCAAATGGTTGATGTATCTGCTAAAGTGTCTACTGTGCGTCAAGCTGAGGCAGCGGGACGAGTGCGAATGTTACCTAAAACTTTTGAGGCTATTCAAGGGGGTAATAGTCCAAAGGGTGATGTGTTGAATACTGCCAAGTTAGCAGGAATTATGGCTGCCAAGCAAACTGCCCAACTTATTCCCCTCTGTCATCCATTGCCTTTACAAAAGATAGATGTGCAGTTAATTCCTGATCCTCATTTGCCAGGGTATCAGATTCGAGCAATGGTGAAAACTAAGGGGGAAACTGGGGTGGAGATGGAGGCTTTGACAGCGGTTTCTGTGGCTGCTTTGACTTTGTATGATATGGCTAAGGCTTTAGAAAAGTCTATTTCTATTGAGTTAATTCGTCTCTTGAGTAAGAGTGGCGGAAAATCTGGGGATTATAATTTTCAGTGACAATTCAAAAGTTAAAACTTAGGTAGGCAAAAGAGATTATATCTGTAGGAAATTTCATCTTTGCCAGATATACTGCTGAATGTGCTAGGGAGGTTTAAATATTAATATTTGTACCTGATATGCTTGTATCTCAGTACAACTATAATCTCAAATAATTTCCAAATTACTGAGTTACCTTTACAATATTTAAACAAACTGAACAATAATAAATTTTTTAAAAGTATTATGCCTCCTCGTTGGCCTCGTAAACCTGACCGTAATGATCCAGAGTTTCGGAAGCTGGATGATCGAATGAATTTTGCTATTCATGTAGCTATTTTTGCTGCTAGTAATTCTGGTTTATGGTTTTTCCGTAATCTTACAGCAGCAACTTGGCCTTGGACTATTTGGGTAACAGGTGGTTGGATATTTTTATTGTTAATTCATGGGGTATATATTTTTGCCCTGGCAGATTATACCACTATTTCTAAGGATTCTGGATAAGATAATTAGAGTGATGATATAGCTAAAAAATTTAGGTTGAATTATTCTTATGACTAATGGTAGTACAACAAAAATAATTGAAAGTTTAGCAGCAGAAATAGGGGATAAAGTTTATATGGATATTACTGGTTGGCATCTCTATTTATCTGATGCGAAACTACATTTAACTTTGGCAGAAAAATTTTATCCTATTCTGACTAAAGAGGTCCCTTCTCAAGATCAAGTGCTGGAAATATTGCAGGGTGTTCCCGTTAAGTTAGGTGCTGGTAGAAAGCAAGTTCCTTTAATAGATTTATTGCCGATGCAGTGTCAAAATGATCTGATAGAGGTTTTGGCAGAGTTTCGAGAAAAAATCTAATTTTAACCAATTTTTTAGCAAGTATTGAGTGATCAAGCTAATACCCATTTTAAATACACAAAAGCTTAGTAGTTTGTACTCAGCTTTTTTGTAAATTCATGGAAAATATTTGCTATAAAAAGTTAAAGTTGTTTTGGTTTACTTTAACCCATACTTAGTTTCTCAAGAGTTGGATAATTTCATAGACTAAAATTTAATTTTCAAAAGAAAGTTTATTCGATATATTTATTACCGATGCAGTATCATACTTTTATGGTTTAAATTTTGGCAAAGTTTTGAAAAAAATAGGATTTATATAGTGTTGCGATATATAGTTTGTTGAGTATAAAAAGGAAAGCGCTGTAACACTTTTTTGGCGGAAATAACTAACTATGAGTACTTCAAATATTACTAAAAAATATATCAAAAACTACTTCAAGAATCTAACTTTTGTGAAATTACGTTTGCCAGTATTATTGTTTATAGGAGCAATAATACTATTAACAATAATACTGGTTGCTTGGTTGAATGGTATTGGTGAGATAGATGAATTTTTTTCTCAAATTCATTACTTTCAAGAAAATCCACCTATTTGGGTACAAATACCAACAGATAATAGTAAATATTTAGCTTTGCCGACAATTTTACTGTTTTTAATAGCTCAAGGAATTATGAAAATTTCCCCTACTCCAAAAACTTGGTCGCGAGTTTTGGTAGTAGGGATTTTATTGGGTTTAACTATTCGTTATTTATCCTGGCGATCGCTCTCAACGTTAAATCTAAATAACTTCATAAATGGTGTATTTAGTCTAGGGTTGTTTGGTCTAGAGATTTTGACAATAAGTAGTGGTGTTATAGGTTTATTGTTGATGTTCAAAGTCAAAAATCGTAAAAAAGAAGCAGATTATTTTTCTCAGGCAATTTTAGATAAAACTTTTGAACCATCTGTGGACATTTTGATTCCCACTTATGACGAAGCAGAATTTATTTTAGAACGTACTGTTATTGGATGTCAAGCTCTAGAATATGAAAACAAAAAAGTTTATTTACTAGATGATACTAATCGACAAGAAGTGAAAATTCTAGCAGAAAAATTAGGTTGTGAATATATAACTAGATATGATAATTCCGATGCCAAAGCGGGAAATCTCAACCATGCTATTACTCAAACAAATGGTGAATTTATTGTTGTATTTGATGCTGACTTTATTCCTACAAAAAACTTTTTAAATCGGACTTTAGGATTTTTCCAAAATGAACAAGTTGCTCTAGTGCAAACTCCTCAAACATTTTATAATATCGACCCCATTTCTAGAAATTTAGGTTTAGAAAATATCTTAAACCCAGAAGAAGAAATATTTTACAGACAAATTCAACTAATGAAAGATGGTGCAGATGGAGTTTCCTGTGCAGGCACTTCTTTTTTAGTCAGACGCAAAGCTTTAGAGTCAGTACGAGGATTTGTGACAGAATCAATTTGTGAAGATTTTTTTACAGGGGTTCTTTTATCAGCTAAAGGTTATAGTTTAGTTTATTTAGAGGAAAAATTAAGTGCTGGTTTAGCTGCTGAAAATATTTCTTGTTATGCTACTCAAAGATTAAGGTGGGCAAGGGGAACTATTCAAGGATTCTTTATCAATTCTAATCCTTTAACAATTCCTGGATTAAGTCTTTCTCAAAGGTTAGCATATTTAGAAACATTTTTAAGTTGGTTTACTAGCATTAGTTATGTTGGTTTTTTGTTAATGCCATTAGCTTATGTTTTTTTTGATGTGATTCCAATTAAAGCTGCTGCTGCTGAATACTTATATTTCTTTGTACCTTATTATTTTGTAAATTTAACTGTGTTTTCTTGGTTAAGTTATCATTCCCAGTCATTATTATTGTCATGTTTTAATCATGTTCTTTTGGCTTTTCCTAAAGTAATAATAATAATTCAAACTTTACTAAACCCATTTTTCAAAGGATTTAAAGTTACACCAAAAGGACTTCAAAATGATTACTACTATTTTAATGTGAATTTAGCTTGGCCTTTGGTGATATTATTATTGTTCAATAGTATAAGTTTATGGTGGAATTTGTCTAATTATGGAAATCATAGTTGGGAAGTAAATGAAGAGATAGAAGGTTTTAGTTTGGGATTATTTTGGAGTGTGTATAATATATTGATGATTTGGGTAGCATTATTAGCATTAATAGATGTACCGAAGCAAAATATATATGAATGGTTTAATCTGCGAAGGGTAGTGAAATTAAAAATTGGTAAATACATATTTTGGGGTATTACTAGACAAATATCGGAGGTGGGTGCTGAGATAGAAATTAATGGCAAAATTCCTGATGGTTTATTAGCAGAAAATTTGCCGCTAAAGTTAAAAATTATTGCAGAAAAAATTGATTTACAAGGTAAGATGACTAATATAGAAATGAGTGAAAGTTTTCCTTGTATAAAAGTAAAATTTGAGAAATATAACTTATCTGAAAAACGGCGTTTGGTAGAACTATTATTCTGTCGCCCTGGGCAATGGCAGCGACAAAAAGTACCAGGTGAATTAGTATCTTTCTGTTTATTATTGCGAGTGTCTTTGAAGCCAAGATTTATCTTTGAAAGAAAACCAAAAGAGAAAGCAATGAAGGTTGGTCAGCTATAGGGGGGAAGGGAAAAAGTCAACCCTCCCCTTTTTTTCCACTGGATCTAAAATATTTTCATCATTAAGCTATCTAGGACTTACGCAAACCAACCAAGAAACAGTTAGATTTAATATAGTTTGGCGATCGCCATTTTTATCTTGCTTATACCTAATTGGATATTTTCAATGGAATTTGCATAAGATAATCTTAAATATCCATCTCCAAATTTTCCATAGGCAGCCCCGGGTAATAAGGCAACTCCAGCTTCAACTAATAAATAATCTGCTAGTTTCTCACAACTTATCTGTAGTTGCTTCACATTGGGGAAAACATAAAAAGCACCTGCTGGTTTTCGACAATTAATACCTGGAATAGAATTTAAACCATCCACAATAATCTCACGTCTTTGTTTAAATTCTAAAAACATTTCCTTGACAAAATTATGAGAATTTTTAATAGCTTCTATGCCAGCTATCTGAGTAAATGAACAAGCACAGGAATTAGAATTTAACATTAACTGGTCTAGTTTTTCTGCTATTGCTTTGGGAGAAACAGAATAACCTAAACGCCATCCAGTCATAGCATAGGTTTTTGAGTGCCCATCTAATAAAATTGTGCGTTCTTTCATACTAGGAAAACTGATGATACTGGTAAATTTTGAGTTGTACATTAAGTGGGAGTAAATTTCATCAGAGAGAATATAAAAATTATGTTTAACTGCCAATTTAGCTATGGTTTCTAAATACTCAGGAATTAATACACTACCAGTAGGGTTATGAGGAGAATTAAGAATTAATAATTTTGTTTTTTCTGAAATAGAATTAACTAGATTATCTATACTAAATTGAAAATCTAATTCCTCCAACAAAGGTAATGGGATAGGTTTCCCCCCGACTAAATTAATCACTGATTCATAAACAGGAAATCCAGGATTTGGATAAATCACCTCATCTCCTGGATTTATTAATGCTAAAAGAGTGAAAAATATTACTGGTTTTGCCCCTGGCATTACTACTACTTCATCAGAATTAACTGATATATTTCGAGTTTGAGAAATATGTTCTGCTATGACTTCCCGTAACTTTAATAAACCTGCTGATGGAGTATAAGTTGTATAGCCATCATTCATAGCTTGGAAAGCAACTTCGCGAATATTTTGAGGAGTCTTAAAATCAGGTTGACCTATTTCTAAATGAACAATATTTCGACCTTTATCTTCTAATTGTTTTGCTTGAGTAAAAACTTCAATGGCAGCATCTCCACCTAAGCCATTCATTCTTGTTGCAAAATTCATCTTAAATAGTTGCTAGTCACTCCTAATATCATCTTTGATTTTATGGTAGGAGGAAAGTAACCAGCATATAAATTACTTTCCTCTTGAATTGAAACATTAATGTACCGGTATTTGTAATAGTTTACATATACTTTAGACCTCAATACTCAAAAGTGTTTACTTTTAACGTTAATAGGAAAATATAGATAGTTGATCTAACGCATTGTTAGAGACTTTGCCAGAGTTTTATATGTCGTAGGATGACCAGCAAAATATCCAGAGAAATAATACCTTGGAGGTTCATAATGATTTTCAGCAGTAAAAGGAGCTAAAAATTTATCAGATACAAGGTCTTTTCTCACAAAAAATGCGTTGACTCCAGATAAATTACAGCCTACAAGGTAATAACCTTTTTTCTCTAAATTTACTTCTAGAAACTTTAATGAAACTCCAAAGCAGTCATCTTTTTCCCAGGTATGTGTTTCATCATAATCCATGCAAAATAAAATTGGCGGTCTAAACTTAGCGTTATACTCAATTACGATTACTCTTGGCCTAATACAGGTTATTGCATTGAGAACATGATAGTCATTTCCATCAATATCAACTGACAATAAATCAATCTCATTGGATTTTATCTGGGAGGAAATCAATTCATTGATATTATCTTTTGTAATAAATGATTGAACAAGTTTTAATTGTCCCTTCGTGATAATTTTAGAAAAATTCTTTCTAATTTTCTTTATATAATTTGAAGAAGCATCAATCCATAAACCTTCCCAATCATCAAAAAGCAGAGAAAGAGTATTGTTTTCTAAGCCATTGCCAATACCAAATTCTACAAATACTTGATTTGTTACACCAATCCTTCTAAATATTTCTCTAATAATTCCATCTTCATCAGTTTGTGAATATATTTTACATCCAAAAGGAATTAAATTTTTTGGTTCTTTATATCGAGAACTTTCCCTAACACGATCCATTTCCTGAATTATAGGAATTTGTTTAATACGCTCTCGAATAATAAAATTATAAGCTCTTTCTTGAATTATAGAGTTGACAAGTTGCTTAAGTTTTGCTATTGGCATAAATGAGTTACCATGACTAATAATTAATTCAGTTATCGCTAAATAGGGAGAGTAAAAATTTTGAATTTTAATAGTTAATTCCTAAATAACTCAGGATTTCGATAATTTTTTCAGCTATAAAGCGATAGGTAATATCTACTATTCTAGATTTTGTATTAATCGTCAAGAGTTCAAATTTTACAGTCTACGGTGATAGCAATAATTAATATTTGAACTCTATTTTTGTCTGTACATAATTATGCTTCAGACTGGCGAGGATTCCAACGAGAACAAAGTTCTTCAATATGCATATTCTTTCGATCCTTTTTAAGGTGTCGTGGGCTACTTTCAAAAGATAAAGAGGATGGAAGAGAATCTGATTCATATTTCTCTTTAATAAATGATTCTATTTCTTTGTAAGAAGCAGAAAAGAGAGCTAGTTCAGAGATATTCGATAGATAACTTTTCAATGCAGCAGAAAATAGACCAGTACCATCATCAAAAAATCGCTCAGTTGTAGCTCCGTAATTTTTGTATGGATAAAAAGCTAGGTCAGCAGGAGCTTTTGCTGCTACCCATGAAATGTAAGACCAATATTCACTAAAGGTTTCAAATTGATTAGCAGAGCGCATCATCAGTAATAACCAGTTTTCCTGTGATTGAAAATAGCTTTTTACTTGGGCTTTGAATGATTCTAAATGTTCTTGCTTGAACCACATATGATGTGGAACAAAAGTACCTTCCTGGTCTGTAAGCGGTTCAACCCCAAGTACCGAAGTAATCCATTCAGCCCACTTGGATACAATATGAGGATTACCATATTGATTGTGTTGCAGAAGGGCAAATTTGTGTTGTGTAGTTTCTTGATGATTACTGATGAGTGGCCAAGTATTAACAGGAAGTAGGTCGCTATCCCAAATAACAAACCATTCACTTAGGTTATCAATACCTTCGTAAGCACCAAGTTTTAATAACTGCTGATAAAACCAACCAGGATTATAAAGTGATTTGCCTAAATCAAGTTCTGAACAAATTGCTTCTTTTGTTAGACCATGATTTTGAAAAAAGTATTCTTCTTTGTGAGTAAAAACTGGGGCAACTTGCCATTCTTTAACTTTCTCTTCTAATAATTGAACTTCGGTTTTTGGGGCTATTATGTGGATAGTCCGAGGTTTGTAGTGATGAGTAATTCCTTCTACAACAGCTTGGGTATTCCAACGGACTTTGTAGAGAGGGATAACAAAGTCGAATGTTTCTTTTGACATAATTTTAGGCAATTTTCTCTATAATATTGCGGACCAATTAATTTCCTGAGTTTTCCCACTCAGAATACCTTTGATTTTTAGCCAATATTGTATACTTTTACATTTCTTAAGAGCAAAAAGACTTATTATTGCTCTTTTGGGGCAAAGATAAGTATGTAGCTCTTGCTCAAAAATAGCTCAAACCTAAGTATTCTGGGAAAAAAGCTTATTATATGTTAAGGGATTAAGATATAATTTACATTCCCCATATCAAAATGTAGTATGTAAGACTGAACATTGAAATCCTTGCCTTATGATAGCCATGAAGTTCATAAGTACAAATACATATTACAGAAACTATTGGTAGTTATTAATAATAACAGAGAATGTAATCCACCTTCTTCGTTAAAGATACCTTTGTAGAATATTTGAAGTGTGGAAGGTGAGATAAAAGTTATGCTCATATTTTTATGATTTGTCAAACCTAGGGTTTATTGCTTGAGTGAGGAAAGCAGGGTTTCAATATTTCAAGTGTATGGTAAATAAAATAAATGAAAATATCCTCTCTTCCACGAAAAATAAAATTTTTTATTTTAATGATATTCGTTTTAATTATTATTATTTTTTCTTCGATGACAGTTTTTATAGGAAGAGATATTCAACCTAAAATGCCGGAGGTTACATTAGTGAATAAATTAAAATCTGAACGTAGTGAAAGTATATTAAATTTACCGGTAAAAATTCCTTTAGCTAATATTGAGAAAGCATTAAATCTAAATATTCCCGAGACATTTGTGGGTACAGAAGCTAACCTTACAGATTTGCTTTCTGATGATAATCTTACCTACAAAATTAATCGCAAAGACTTAAGTATTGGCACTAGAAATAATCTGATAACTTTTTTAATACCAATATCAGGAACTGCAAGGATAAAAGGTAAGATTAATTTAGGTTTTACTGAGATACCAGTGAGTGCCCAGACAAATATTGCAGGTACAATTTTTGGCGATCTTTCTTTAGGAATAGATAATCAATGGAATATTAAACCTAATCTAAATGTATCAACAAATTTAACTAAAGCAGAAGTACCAATAAAAAATGTTGGTACTATTAGCATTCGTAATCTTATAAAAAAACAGGTTGATCAGGCTATTAATAAAGAGAAGCCTAAATTAATTGCAGAACTTGTTAACAAGTTAAACTTAAAGGCAGAAGTAACAAAGCAATGGAATAATTTGCATTTGTTAGAACAAGTAAATGAAGACCCTTCTATCTGGATTAAAACTGAACCACAAAGTATTAGCTTTAAAGAGTTTGATTTGAGTGATGGTGAAAATATTCAGTCGGGAATTGGGATTAAGATTTTTGTTGATACTTGTGTATGTAAAGAATCTCTTGCTATTAATTTTAAGCCATTACCTAATCTTACTATCCAAGAGCAGATAATAGATCAATTTTTAATAAATTTGCCTGTGCAAGTTTCCCTTGATGAATTGAATAATACTCTTCAATCTAAAGTTCGGGGTAGTTCTTTGTCTATTGATGAAAATTTGAAACTCATTGTTAACGAAATTAATTTATCCGCATTAGGTGAAAAAATTCTTGTTAAAGTTGATTTTAAGGCTGACAAAAGTAATTTTTTTAAGGGGGCCAAAGGAGTATTATATCTTTGGGGTAAAATTTTCTATGATCAAGGATCTAATAATCTTAAAATAGTTGAACTTGATTATGATATTGATACAAAAAATACTTTAATATCGACAGCAGATTTGCTTTTGAAACCTGTTTTGCTTCAGCAAATTGAAGAACGCCTTTCTTTTCCTTTAGACCAACAATTAAATCGAGCTAAAGATGAGGTTAATGGATATATCCAGAAGATAAAATTGCCCTCTGAAATTGATGCTAACATTAAAGTTAAAACAATTGAAGTTGAAAAGGTTATTGTGACAAATAATAATATTTATCTGGTTTTAATAGCAAATGGAAATATGTCTGCTTTTTTAAATATTGGAAAGTAATATATATAGCAATTTTAATTAGTTTGTAACAATTCGACAACAAAGTGGGTAATGAAATAATAGTCGATTTTTGTTTTGATACTATTAAATAAATTTAAATTAAAAATTACCTTTTCCTAATTTTTGTCTAATT
The DNA here is from genome assembly GCA_023356515.1 of Trichodesmium sp. MAG_R04. Classification (GTDB taxonomy): domain Bacteria; phylum Cyanobacteriota; class Cyanobacteriia; order Cyanobacteriales; family Microcoleaceae; genus Trichodesmium. The sequence continues at coordinate 18,029 of JAKQYG010000010.1, forward strand.
CGACTAACAACAATATCAACCTCTGGCAAATTCATTTTCATTACTATCAAAACAAAAACACCTAACCCCGAAAAACTTGCCAAAGCAAGTTCCAATATGCGAAACTACATTTAAATTTGGCAGAAAAGTTTTATCCTATTCTGACTGAAGAGGTACATACTTTGAACTGAAAAGGATTAGTGAAAAAGGGAGTTTAACTGACATTTATGAGGATATTTTTCGGGAATAATAAAAAGTTTATTTCTATGTTTCATAAAAGCTCAGGTAAATCAGGGAAAAAGTTTTTAAGTTGCTGAATGTTGTTAGCGATCGCCAACTTCCTCGCCTAATTAAATATACAGGCTATTCCGTATAAGTGTGCTAGACTAATTCTAGTAGATTGGCTCAACAATTTGGGAAAACTTAATTCCATACTTCAAAAACTATCTCAAAGCTAGTGCGACTCTACTTCATAAACCACTGAATGGTCTGTATTTTTTATACTTCTATTGATTTACTAATCTTCTCGGGTAATTCCTAAGATAGATTCATCCCAATAATCTTTAAATTTAGAGCCAGACATCTTTTTTATATATAAGTCATTGAAACGCTGATTTTGTTCCTCTGTAAAATAATTACGCCAGTCTCCTACTATTCCTTTTCTTAAATGTGGAGCTTCATTTTGATTAATTATCATCCAATTACAATCAGCTTTATCATTTTTTTTCATTTCTTCTAATTGACTACCAATTGCTACTTTATCTATAACTTCTTCAGAAACTTTAATTTCCAAAAAAGCTGCTAATTGACCCAGACAAGTTTTGATATTTTTTTTCAATTCTTCGTATGTAAGATATAAGACTTGTTGACGAGATGATAAAAATTTTTCCCAATGCAAGTGAAAATCAAACCAACTTCCATAATGTACCTGACCCGATAAATATAATTCAAAAAAGTCATTCCAATTCCCTTGAGATGAGTAATTTGTTCTACAACAGCTTAAGCATCTTAACATACTTTCTGAAGGGGGCATAATATCGAGCTAAAGATGAGGTTAATGGATATATCCAGAAGATAAAATTGCCCTCTGAAATTGATGCTAACATTAAAGTTAAAACAATTGAAGTTGAAAAGGTTATTGTGACAAATAATAATATTTATCTGGTTTTAATAGCAAATGGAAATATGTCTGCTTTTTTAAATATTGGAAAGTAATATATATAGCAATTTTAATTAGTTTGTAACAATTCGACAACAAAGTGGGCAATGAAATAATAGTCGATTTTTGTTTTGATACTATTAAATAAATTTTAGTTAAAAATTACCTTTTCCTAATTTTTGTCTAATTCGACCAACAACAATATCAACCTCTGGCAAATTCATTTTCATTACTATCAAACCAAAAACACCTAACCCCGAAAAACTTGCTAAACCAAGTTCTAATAACTGCACAAAAAATCCCTCGCTTCCCAACACTAACTGACACCCATAAAGCACACTCCAACAAACTAAAGCAGTTGCCAAAGATCCAGCAATTAAACTAGCAAAAGGTATCAACCATTCTCCCCAAGGTAAACCTCCTAGTTTTCTATCTAATAACCAGAGAAAAATTGCCATTGAAACTAAATTTACTCCCACGGTTGCCAATACTAAACCAGGAGCACCAAAAGCATTAATTAACAAATAATCTAACAGGGCATTCAGAAAAATATTAAATACACTAACTTTAAAAGGAGTTTCTCCATCTCCCAAAGCATAAAAAACTCTGACTAAAACATCCCTTCCTAAATAAACAAACATTCCTACTGCATAAGCCATCAATACAGAAGCGACAAATTTTGAAGCTGATAAATCAAAAGCATAGCGTTCATAAACCACCCTAACAATAGGCAAAGCTAAGGTCACCATAATTGCACTTAAAGGCAACATTGTAATTCCTGTTAATACCAAAGCTTGCCGAATTCGAGATTTTAAATCTTGCCAATTTTCTGGTTCAGCTAATCGAGAAAATATTGGTAAAAAAGGTACTAATATTACATTAGAAATAATTCCCAAAGGTGTCTGTACTAACAAACCAGAATAACCTAAGGAAGCAGCAGCTTGGGGAATATAAGAAGCAAAAAATAAGTCTGTATAAACATTAATATGTAACATTCCAGAAGATAAGGTTGCAGGTATCATTACTTTGGTAATTTCTCGTACTCCTGGGTTGCGGAAATTAAATCTGAAACGTAATTTTCCTAAACCTGCTCGCCACAGTGGGGGAACTTGAATTAACCATTGTAATATTGCTCCGATGAGGGTACCCCAGGCTAAAAATAGGCCTCCCATCATGGCATATTCTGGTTGAATAATTTTTTCTCCTAACTGGAAGACCAGGATCAAAATTCCTCCAATGAGAGCTATGCTAGAAAATAATGGACTAATAGAAGGTAGCCAATATATGTCCGCGGCATTAAGGGCGCCAAAACCAATGCCTATTAATCCTGCTAGTAAAGCCATTGGGGCCATAATTTGGAATTGTTGGATGGCAATGTCTCGAATTTCTAAACCTGTTGTTGTTTGGCTTAAACCTGGTGCTACTAGGTCAATTAAAGGATCGGCAAAAAAAATCAGAGCAACTGTGACTAATAATAAGACCCCACCGACTAGAGTTGTGATAGTTTCTATCAGTGGTGCTGCTTCTGAGTGATCGCGCTTTGCTAAGACACTTACTATGGCACTATGAAAGGGCCCATTAATTCCTCCTAGTAAGACTAATAAAAAGCCAGGGATGACGTAAGCATAATTATAGGCGTCCACTGCTGCGCCTACTCCGAAGGCGGCGGCGATCGCCTGTTGACGTACCAGGCCAAATACTTTACTGATTAATGTGGCTACTGCTACAATGCCTGCTATTTTTGTTAGGGAACGAGAGTTTTTTTGTGATTCTGATTTAGACACGACTGCAATATACTAATTTTGCTTAAATAAGTTTAATCATGATTCGGTATTGAGGAATAAGGAACTGCAAATAAGTTTTTTGATATATTTAAATAATTACTATTATTAATCAAATTGATAAAAAAAGATTAACTAGGTATATATATGTCAAATAAAAATAGCTTAATAGAGAGCATCTCTGGTGTATTTATTATTGCTTATGAAGAAGATACAAAAATTCTAGAAAAAACTTTACAAGAACAAAGTTTTAATTATGAACTTCTTAGGCAAAAAAATCAACCAGAATATAAAAGTTATTCTCCAAGTTATCTGACTCTTCTAAATCATAAAAATGCTTGGTTCAAAGCAAGTGAACAAGAGAAACCAAGTTTAATTATTGAGGCTGACTTTGTTCCTGTCATAAACTTTGGTTCATTACCTTTACCTTTCGATTTAGAAAATCATAATGTGGGTATAGGTTGGCTTTACACTTGTGCTCCTCAAATCTATAGTGTTTCTGATGAAAATTATGCTCAAGGTTTTTCAACTTCTGCAGTAGCTTATATTATTA
>JAKQYG010000100.1 GCA_023356515.1 Trichodesmium sp. MAG_R04
AATTATCTAGGGAGGTTTTGGCGACGCCCTTTACCTTTAATAATTCCCATATTTTTTAATCCTGTCCAACCAATCATAATATAGCCTACTGATAAAAGTAAGCTGTTCAAACCTGTTCTGAAACTAGATTTAAAGGCTATATTATCAACTTGATCTTTTGATTGCTTCTCTTGAATACGAATTTGAGTTAAAGATTTATTTGGTACTTCTTCTGCTCTTTTCTTTAAAAATTTCTCTATAACCTGAGGATTGTCTTTTGATTCTTCTAGTAAGTTTTTAATTTGGTCTGACAATTGTTCATCTGCTAATACTTCTTTTAACTTAGTTTTATCTTTTAGTAAGTTAGAAAATTCCTTTTTTTGCCTTGCTAACTGTTCCTGTACTCTTGTTTCTAGTTGGCCACTATCAATTTGATTTTGTAACTGTGTTTCACGTTGCTCCGATTGCTGTTCTATTTGTTCAATGCGTTCTCCCTTAGCTATACGAATATTATTTAAGTGTATAGGAAATAGTAATAGATATACTAGTCCTAATAAGCTAGCTAGTAAAAGGGCCCAAAATCTCAAATCTAATATTGAAGATGTAGAGTTATCTCGAAGGCCAGAATTATTGCTTATCCAGTAGCCTGTGAATAATAAGGTCATTCCTACCATAGGAATTATTCCTCTATCGACTATTTGGGTCGTTAAACTGATTTGCCATGTTGTGTTATATATATTTCCTATTTTAGAAGGAATTGATAAAACTATAAAGTCAAGTATAGATGACAAAATCATAACTACTCCTGCTATTGTCAGAGTCCTAGCAGCTATTGAGGAATATTGACGGATATTTGTTGCTTTCATGGAATTTTACTAAGTTTTCAGTTATACTTCACTGGAAATAGTGGATCTGAAATGTTGAGGATATATTCTATTTCTGATAGGGAAAATATATCTTAACCTATCTTCAAATAGTAATCTATGTTTATAATCATGACAAAGTTTAACTATAGCTCATCAGCTTAGTAGTAAGCTAAAATTTAGAATTTAGAATTTAGACTTATCCTTTAGAAGGGTTTTTTCTCTAAACGAGGCATACAACAATAAGTCGTTTAAATGCCAAAAAGCTTAACACAGAACCCTAATGATACATCCGTTCAACTGTTGCTAAACTATGTTTAAGTTCACTTGTTTTTTTCATAAACTACCTCCAATACATAATAATTTAATTTAGGGATAATTCTTACTTGATTGAGATTTTCATAACTGATAAATCCGGGAAAATTTGACATTTTTATACAATTAAATTCCATGCTACTTAATCCATCTTTCTGTTCACAAAGTACCACTTAATAATCACTTTCTTGTAATAACTTGATTCATTTTTTTATTTTATCATTGACCCCATTTCCAACTTCTTTAACAATTTTAACTATAGAATAACTTTTTGTACAACAATAGGCTTTTAACCTTTGATTTCTAATAGTTTTAGAGTTTTATAGTACATTTGTACAAGGAAAGTTCATATATAGTATAAATATTTGCCAAACTAAAGAATTCTATACTATTTGTAATGTTATAAGTTAACGTGTGGAATATGGGATCAAGGGAAAAATGAAAAAATGGACTCTCTAAAACTGATTTCCGGCCTGTATAATTTGACTGGACTAGAACATGTCATTAATTCTCAACCAACTTGTTGGCGACCTTTAGTATTTACAAATGGATGCTTCGACTTAGTTCATGCTGGACATATTCGTTATTTGTGGGCAGCTAAGTCTCTGGGGCGATCACTTGTAGTAGGATTAAATAGCGATTGGTCAGTCCAAAATCTTAAACCCCAAAAAGAGGGATACCCTATGCGGCCAATTATACCGCAAATCCAACGGGCTGAAGTTTTAGCAGCTCTCAAACCAGTTGACGGAGTAGTAATTTTTAATGAAACTACTGCTACTAAAATAATAGAACGGCTTAAACCAGATATTTATGTTAAAGGCGGTGATTATTCTATTGAAACATTACCTGAAGCTTCAAAAGTAAAAAATTATGGTGGTCAAATCTCTTTGATTAAAATAGAAGTACCAACCTCTACTACTAAAATTATTAAAAGTATTTTACCTAAAAATTGGGTTTAAAGCTTCGCCCATAAGCGGGCGACTTTTTAGTTGATTTTTTTTCCACGGGTTATGTTATCATGCTTTTTAGTTCAAAAGTCATTCTATGAAGGCAAGATTTAAGTAACGTATATATCCAACATTGGGATAAAAACACCGATTAGCAAGGCTCGGAAGGTTGTGTCCGCGTTGTCTGGAATGATAGTCTAGCTTGCTGTCAGGAAAAGTACAAACCTTGAAACAAAAATCGGAAACACGGCTGGAGAACATTCAGAACATTTCTAGAATGGATTTGCGGAAAAATATGGTCGTGATTTCAGATTGATAAGCTGTTGGGAACCCACATCTCAAATTTGCTCTTCTTGTGGATTTAAAGGTGGAAAATTAGATTTATCAATTTGTGAGTTGGAATGTTTTAATTGTGGTACGGAACATGGTCGCTTAGGGTCAGGTCGTTCTATCGAGACGAAAATGCAGCAAGAAATATATTAGTCGCAGGTCGGCAATCTGAGACTTTAAATGGACATGGAGGTAAGCATAAGACTATAACCAAAGTAGCAGCAGCCTGTGAGATGTCAACCCGCCGAGGAGCTACGGCTCGGTAGGAAACCCAGTGCCTTTAGGCCGGGGAGGATGTCAAACAATCATTAAACAAGAAGTACTGAAAATTGATAACTGAAATGACAGAACCGCAGGCTAACTCTACACAATACCCTTCATTTAATATATCTGAACTAGAGTATCAACTAGAATCTGGTTCTGAAAAAAAACAGTTGCAGGTAATTCCCAATTTGGCAGAAATGGGAGATGAAGGTTTAGCAATTCTCATGGAATTTTTGCAAAATAAAAAATCAGATTTACCAACTTTCGTTGAGGGAAAAATCTATCAAGTTTTGCGCCAAGTAAATTCATCTCAGGTTGATGAATTTATACGGAGACATTTTCCTTTAGGAGTTGTACCAATTAATTCAGTATCTAATATTGATTACAGCTACTTACAAATCAAATTAGCTCATCAAGATTTTTTAGAAGCTGATAAATTAACTATGCAAAAACTATGTGAGTTAGCAGGAAAAGCAGCAACACAAAGAAAGTGGCTTTATTTTTCGGAAGTAGACAGCATTCCAATCCCAGATATGCAAACCATTAATAATATGTGGTTAGTTTATTCTGAAGGAAAATTTGGCTATTCTATACAGAGAGAAATTTGGCTAGGAGTAGGCAAAAACTGGGATAAGCTACTACCAAAAATAGGTTGGAAAAATGGCAGTACTTGGACAAGATATCCTAATGAGTTTACCTGGAATTTGACTGCGCCGCAAGGTCATCTACCTTTATCTAATTTACTGCGTGGAGTACGAATGTTTGCCTCCATATTATCTCATCCAGCTTGGTCTAAGTAGGATCTGTTAAAAACTCATAGATAGGGTTGACGGTAGGCAAGAGTTCTGTCTTTCTTTAACTGCATTGCTTGACTACTTTGTCTTCCATCTATATTTATTATTTTTGATCCTACATTCCGCACAACAACATTGTAACATGAAAATTAGTATAAAATACGTAGCTTCCTTAAGTATTTATACTATAAAAATTATAGCACTCGAAGCAAAGGTTAGGACATTACTAAATGCTGAAATTCAGTCAGGGATTACTTCTGACTTCTTACTTACCCGTAGTGCTATACTTCGACTGCTATATCTTCATTTACCTTGATCAGAGGTCAAATTCTCAGGGAAATATTAAGTATAAATACTTGCTGAATCCTTGACTCCTATTCACCACTATAATTTTCTTCTTGCTTTTGACTTTTGAATGCATGACTTTTGACTTATATTTTTATGCTACATTTTGTCGTGCGAAATTTAGCTTTGATAGTCTAAAAATTGATTTCTTGCACTTGGTAAACCTTTAAGAATTCTTGATCATCTTAGTTGTTTATGGGTAAAATTTTCTTCAGTAATCTCTCAATAAAAATATACAGGACTTACGCAAAGAGATTATCATATAAGTGCTTATGGAAAATTAATTGTATATTCTGTACCAAAGTTTTTCAGAATATTTGCTACTGCACTTACTAAACTTAAACTGATATAACTGTCAAAATCGCTTCCCTTTCTAGCCTATTATCAGTCTATAGCAATAATTCAAGCTAACATAAGTAAAAAAATTCACTTTAAGGGATTCATCTCAAATCCTATTATTAAAATATAAAATTAATTCTGTACAACTACTTATGATTGAACAATGTCAAAACTTAAGATTAGTCTAATTCAAAACCAACGAGAAAAAGATAAAATGTATTATCAACGTTGGTTAGTATTAAGAAAGCCAATAAATATGGAAAGAGGAACGGAAAAGGATGAGTATGATGATGATTATTATTGTCTACATTTTATTACTGTTTGTAAGGAACAAATTATTGGTTCAGCTAGGCTGCGGCAATTATCTACCAAATTAGGGAGTATTTCATATCTTGCTGTTTTGCCTGAATTTCAATATCAGGGAGTAGGTACATCTTTAGTTCAAAAAATTATTGAAATTGCCAAGCAGCAACAGCTAACATCATTAAGAGTTATGTCTCGTATCAATGCTTCTAAATTTTATGAGAAAATCGGTTTTAGAGACACTAGTCCACCATTTGAATTTCTTGGAATACCCCATAAATTTATGCTCCTTAACTTACCTGATTTACATAATAATTTATAGATGTAGTTTTAATTAAACAAATTGTTTAAATTGTTAAATAAAACAACGTAAGTATTTAGCTATACCTGGGGAATTCTCTCACATTCAGTTTTTGAAGGTTCAAGTAACTATTAAGGTGAACTGATGACCTTTTTATTTACTGCTGGATGCTGTGCAAATGTAACTTTTAACTATTCTTTATATCTCTCAACCTACTTTTTTATGAGAATTTATAAATCGTTTTTCAGAAATTGAAGTTTTATTCTCTATTTTGAAGCTAAGATGGTTGACAGAATACTTAATAAATTCTGAATCTTTAGAAGCATTACAAGAACCTTTTAGATGGATAGTTTTAGTTTCATCCTTAACTAATTTAGCTTGACAAATATATTGATAACCATCTGGCTTAAGCACACCTAATTGGGTTTTAATTAATTTTTTATCGGAACTTATATCTAAATTCAATATATTAATTTTATACTCAAACCATTCCCAACCGTGGTAGAAGATAAGTTCTCTTTCCAAGACTTGAATACAAGTTGGTAAAATTCCCCAACCTCGATAAACTTGATTTAATAATTTAATATTATCATTTCTTAGCAAAACTGCTTGAAAAAATTCTTGATTAAGTAATCCATAATATCTACCATCAGGAAAATCAATCATAGTAGGTGCAAATCTATGGCCACCAAAGTGACTTGATTTCCAGACTCTTGTATTTCCTAAACTCAATTGGGAAATAGTTTTTTTAGCTTCCATATAAAACGGATTACCATATTTAGCACAACACTTATCATGGCTACCATGAGTACAAATTAATATGTCTCTTGTTTCATGATTTTGAGTCTTAGTATCTAAATAATCTCCCGCTAAGTATTTTTTAATAATTGGAGCTATTTTTTCAGGATTTTTTACGTCAAACTCATATTTTTTATAGCCATTGATAAATAAAGACTGCTTTTTTTCATAAATTAAAATCTTTCTGTTATTTTGCTTGTCATTTTGACTTTGAGTAATTAGTAAAAATCTGAGAGGCAATTTATCTCTTCTCACTTCTGCAATCAAAAGTTCTAAGTTCTTTGGAAAAAAACGAGACTCAAAAGCATTATGTTCCCAAGGGTAAGGACACTCTATTAAAATATATACTGAATAATTTGTACCACTTCCAATAATATCTTCATCTGCTTTTCGGCAAGCATCAGAACAAAAAAATGTATTCATATTTAAACTCCTGATTATAAAAAAATAACTCTTTCACTAAATTAACTGACTAGCTTTGATAACATAAACATAGTATTTATTTATTGCCCAGTTATATTCAAGTAGCAAATTTATGAGGTATTTACCACTAAATTTTTTTCTAATAAATTAAGTTGATAAATATAGCAATCATAAATATAAATATAGCAATCATAAATTAAGTTGTAAGAATTTAAAAGCGAGAAATTAATTCCGAAAGTATTACCCATTAACCAAAACTCTAAGCCTATTTTAAAAAAATGGCAATATATTTGAAATGAATAAATAGGATTGCTATAGATATTTTGATACTTTCAAATATTACTTATTTAATGTAAATTAGAATTTTATCTTCATAACATTTATTTCCTTAATAAACATCAGTACAAAAAAATATGTTCATATTTAAACCCCTGATTCTACAAAAATAACTCTTTCACTAACCAGCTTTGATAACATGGGCATAATATCTATTTCCCAGTCACATTCAGGCAGCAAATTTATAATATCTTTTCCAGTAAATGTTTCTCTACTAAATAAATTTTTCACCACATATTCTGGCACTCCTCGAATAGATACTTCTTTACCAGAAACTAAAATTTTATATCCATCATTATCAGCAATTTTAGAAATTTTTAAACGTTGAAAATGAGACACTTTAAATTTAGTCTCAACACCATTATGAAAAATATTAAATCCAGCTTGATATGGTAAATTATATTGCTCAACAGGTTCTTCTAAACTATCCAAGTAGTTATTATATTCTTCTCTAATATTGTGATTATTTATATACTCTTTTAAGTCTTTAATTAAATTTTCTATACTGACATTAAAAGAAGTCTCATCTATTCTTAAAGGTAGACTTCTTCTCCACTCTTCTTTGTTTTGAAATTGACCAATTAACCATTCCAATAAATCAACACCTGTTCGAGAATGAATACCTAAAGTAAGATGAATAGATGGTTCTTCTGTTGTAACTGCATAATGCCAATGTCCGCGAGGTATATAAAGCACATCTCCCGGATGTAAAATACAACTCAAATATGCTTCTTCTTCGGGTGGTGTAAAAGATGATGATTTTTGGTTTGGCAATGGATATTTTAAGGTTTCAGTATAGACATACCATTGTTTATTTCCTTCTACTTGCAAAATAAATACATCATGAGTATCGTAGTGGGTAGAAAATCCTTTTTTGCTAGACCAAGAACAATAAGCATTGACTTGAGTTGGGTATCCTAATTCGTAGCTGAGTTTTGAAGTAAATATAGAAACTTCTGGAATCCTTTTATCAATTTTATCTATGATTAAAGTTGCACCTTTTTCACACCATTGAGTAAAATTTTTATTTTCTTTTGCCTCTAGAACTTTTCCATCATATGCAAGTCGCACATCGGGATATTTTATTTGATGAAAGTTGAGTAGATAGTTAAGCTTTTTCCATGAAAATAGGTTTGTAAAATCTTTCTCTCCTTTATTGGAAATGGCGATCGCTTTCCTAGTCCAGTTATTTTCTAAAAATTCTTCTTGCTTTAATGGTTGTATTAGATTTGTTAGATAGGACATAATTGAGAATTTTTTCTATTAATTTTTTATGTTTATAGGAAAATACAGTTTTAGTTAAGGATTTTTTCTAGCACATCATAGATTTGTCAAAGCTTATCTTTACTGTCGTCTATCATATAATTTGTTCTCAACTTAACCTTGTTGATTTATATGTGGCTTTATTCAGGAATTCTTAATTTAATTTATTTTACATTATACAGATACCTAAACTAAATGATAGTTGTTTTGTATACAGAGGTTTTGATATTAATGAGATAAAACTAATTTTTTTCTCTACTTTCCTTGTTCTAGCAATCCTAAATAGATTGTGATAATTCAAAAATCTGTACATCATTTGCCAGAATTATGGTGTCACATCCCCTATGATCATCACATTGAGATATCTTAATCAATCTCCTAGTTCAATGCTAAAATGTTAAATTGTTTTTGTCAACTCCTGTGATTTGAATTGTATGCAATTAACTATAATTTAATTTCAAAAAAACTCAGAAATATTTTATCTCTAATAGTTTAGATACAAAGGGTTAAAGTTTTTACCATGATGTATTTTAACTTGTCACATGATCAGACTTATAAGACTAATTTAAGATAGGAATAAATTAGGTAACTCTTAACTCCCTAAGTATCTAAAAGAAATATTTAAATGCTTAAATATTTAAGCATAGTGGTGACTATTGTCACTATCTCCGTCTCCATCAAAATCTAATCCTGTTTCCGAGTTTTTATTTAGTGAATTTTGTCGAATATCTTTTACCTCTACCTGAATTTTACTAGGCCGAGTTTGCTGAACATCAAATTTTTCTGACATGCCAATATCTCCAAGTTGAACTAAACTTATTTTCAATAACTTCCTATAAAATGAAGTTGAATACTAGTATATATTAAACTCCTTGATATATGCAATAGTTGAGAATTTTTTTTAGTTATTTAGCATTAATAGCTTCTATCCAAGAGTTAGTAAAAATACTTAATATTAAGTTCTACCCAATTTTTGGTACTAATTTTGATGTTAATCATAAGTAAGTACCAAAGACTGAAAATTTGAACAACTATTAATACTATTCATATTTATACTTAAAATAATGCCAAGCATGATTCAAAAAAGTGTATTTATTCAATATATAACTTATCACAATTTTGGGATAACACCTTTATCTACTCAATGAGGGTAGGAAATTAACAATACCAGGAAAAGTAATAATCAGCACTAAAACCAATAACTGAAGTAGAATAAACTGAATAGCGCCTCTATATATTTCACCAGTAGTAACTTCTGAAGGTGCTACACCCCGCAAGTAAAATAGCGCAAAACCAAAGGGAGGTGTTAAAAAAGATGCTTGAAGATTAGCGCCTAATATCACACCATACCAAACTAAGTCAATACCCAGTTGTTGTGCAACAGGTACGAATAAAGGTACAACAATAAAAGCAATCTCAAAAAAGTCAATAAAAAAACCGAGAAAAAAAACTATTGCCATACTAACAACCAAAAAACCAGTTGTACCACCAGGAAGATTAGAAAGTAAATCAAACATAAAGCGATCGCCTTCCACTCCTCGAAAAACCAAACTAAAAGCAGTGGACCCCAAAAGTATAAACATCACCATAGTAGTTGTGCGAAGGGTAACATCACATACCTTTCTCAAGGAAGTCCAACTAAACTTACTTTTAGCCATAGCAAGAGCGATCGCTCCCACACATCCCACAGCACCAGCTTCTGTTGGTGTAGCAATACCAAAAAATATACTACCTAAAACCAATAAAATTAAAAGTAATGGTGGAATCATTACAGTTAGCACCCTTACCCCGAGAGTTTTCCCTCCAATATCTCTTACCTCTGCGGGTAAAGCAGGTGCTAAATCTGGTCGTATAAAAGAAACAATCAAAACATGAAGGGCGAAAGTTCCTGCCATTATTAGACCAGGTAAAATAGAACCAATAAACAGATCACCAACAGAAATTCCCAGTTGGTCTGCCAAAACTACTAAAACCACACTAGGGGGAATAATCTGGCCTAAAGTTCCCGATGCCACAATTACACCTGTAGCTAATTCTTTGTTATAGCCATACCGTAACATAATAGGTAAAGAAATTAACCCCATTGCCACTACCGTAGCAGCAACCACACCAGTAGTAGCAGCCAAAAGAGCGCCTACAAGAACAACAGCCAGAGCCAAACCACCCCTAACTCGACCAAACAATATTCCTATTGTTTCCAATAGTTGTTCTGCAATGCCAGATTTTTCCAACATAGCCCCCATAAAAATAAAGTAGGGTATAGCCAACAAAGTATAGTTAGCCATGATGCCAAAAATTCTTTGGGGCATTGCAGTAAGAAATATAGGGTCAAAAACTCCCAAACCAATGCCTATTAAGCCAAAGATTATTGCTACTCCTCCTAAGGAAAAAGCTACAGGATAACCCAAGGAAAGTAGAATTAATGCTCCGATAAACATTGATGGACCAAGCAATTCAGATTCAAAACTCAGACTCATGAGACTCCTGATAGGGGGCTAATTTACCTGTAAAGACTGCAAAATTTTTAATTGCTTCAGAAATTCCTTGAAGAAATAATAATATAAAGCTAAGTATAATCATTGTTTTGATTGGGTAACGGGGTAATCCACCAGGATCAGGAGAAGTTTCAAGAATACTCCAGGAATTTAAAATAGTACCCCAGGAAACTATCACTACAATAATACTGAAGGGGATTAAGAACAGTATTGTACCAATTAGGTTAGCTAGAGCTTTTCTTTTGGGACTCCACTTAGTATAAAAAATGTCTACACGAACGTGTTCATTATGTTTGAGAGCATAAGCACTACCCAGAAGAAAAACCAGGTCAAAAATATACCACTGAATTTCAATAAAAGCATTAGAAGTTAGGTTTTGACCAATGCTTTTACCTAGATAGCGTCCAATTACATTCCAAACACCAACGAAGACCATAAGTATGACTAACCAAGAAGTTACACGTCCAATTAGCTCATTCAAATTATCAATTATCCGGGATAAACGTAGGAATATTTGCAATTAGTTTTCCTCCTATAGCTTGAAGATTAGTATTATGTATTTAATGTTACGCAGCTAAAGAATACTT
>JAKQYG010000101.1 GCA_023356515.1 Trichodesmium sp. MAG_R04
CCATAGTCCAATTTCTGATTTCACAAAGCAAAGGTTGTAATATCATGTCTAGGTAAATAGTTATAATCATAGTGCACTTTTCCATAGCGATCGCTCCAAATAACCAATAAAGAGTTATACCAAATCATGGTATAATATCATCTGCAGTTAAATAGTTATAATTAAAGCAAATAAAAGTTCAGAAGCAGTGGTAAAAGTAAAATAATTTATCTAATAAAGCTAAAAATCATATCTTAAACCTGCGGTAAAACTAGTTGATAAATTAGGTTCATTGAGTTCTGGGATACCCAAATATCTCAGGTTTAAAGAGCTAAAAACCGACCAATTATTAATAGCTGGAATTGTCACAATTGTGCGAGAATCGGCCAAATAATTAGCTGTATTTCTCACTGGAACTTCTAAAGCGAAGATTTGTTCAAATTTCCAATCGGTAAAAAAAAGATTTTTATAGACAAGTGTATACTGAAATACTGGAAAAGGAGCATTTTTATGTTGAATAGTCGAATCTTGAAATAAATCACCTATACCTAATTGCATATCAAAAGTTTCATCTTTTGTTGAACCTCGCCATAAATTAAAGCCGAATCCGGTAAAATAACTAAATATGCTATCATAACCAGTAAAATTGTCCTGTAAATAGGCAAAATTGCCAAAGTAAAAGAATTTTTCTCGGAAATAGTGTTTATATTCAGTGACTATATCAAATAATATTCTATTTTTGTCTCCTGAATCTCGACTGCTATCATAACTATTAAAAAAATCTAAAAAAAGATTTATTTCATCGGTTGCCCATCTTTTACTCAATCTAACTCCAATGTTGAAATTAGCAAGAGTATCTTTAGCAAAAAACAGATTAGTTCCTAATAAGGTGTGTCCTTCTAAAGGAGTTGGTTTAAAGGGAAAACTAGGTGGAGGATTTTCGATTTCAGTAACTATTATATCTACTTCGGCAAGGATAATTTCTGCTTTTTCGGAATCCTCTATTTGTCTATATTTAGAGGCTAAATCCATTAATAAAGTTGCCTTAGTTGAATTGTCCGTAATTTTTTCTGAGCTTTCTAAGGCTAAATCCAAAATTTCAGAGGCAATTTCTAGCTCTTG
Organism: Trichodesmium sp. MAG_R04; assembly: GCA_023356515.1. Lineage (GTDB taxonomy): Bacteria > Cyanobacteriota > Cyanobacteriia > Cyanobacteriales > Microcoleaceae > Trichodesmium. Next base: position 1,102 of record JAKQYG010000101.1, read on the forward strand.
TATTTCTATCAATATGGTAGCAATTTTAATCATCAATAAAGTTTTGGTGGAATTTTGTTCCACATCTTGGCTCACTTCTAAAGCTTCATTTAAAATTTGCTTCAATATTTCTAACTCATTTAATTCATTATATTGCAATCCTAAATTGATAAGCATTTCTGTTTTAATGTGAGGATCGTCTATTTTATCAATTAAATTTCGTGAATCTTCAAGTGAATTTTTTTGAGGACTTTTACTAATATTTGTTTTACTGTTTATATTAGCCAAATTATGATTAACAATAAAATTGCGATCAAATTTATTACAAGAAGAAATGGGAAGACAAGACTGATTCTCAAGTTTATCCATATCTTCTAAAACAAAAGCTTGTGCTGTATTTACTAATGTGCTGGAATTAATAAAAGCAATTACCACAGCTAGAAAACGAAATCTTGATTGAAGAATTAAGTTAAGCATTAAGGGTTGTATAATGTTCTCAGGACTTACGCAAATCCGCCTTAAAAACGCTATATGTAGTGGCAAATGGCATTTTCTATCACTGGATGTAGTGCCCGTGCGTAAGTCCTGGTTCTTATAAAATGTACAAATAGGATAAAGACGAAAAGCAAAAGTTTTTTGCCGCCACTAATACAACAGGCCATTATATCATAAAATTCGGCGTTGCTGAATAAAAAACACGGCGGTAGAGCATTCCGCTCTTAAAGCTCCTGGAGTCCGATTTTTATCGTGACTGGGAAAGGAGGAACCTACACTATAGTATCAGTTTAGTGTGGGAGTATATTACACTAATATTGTTTTTCTATATATTTAATTAACCATGCCAAAAAATAAACTCAAACAAAAACTCAAAAATGGTGAGGTTGTACTTGGACCTTTTATGAATTGTGCTTACCCTGCATTCATAGAAATTTGTGGTCTAGCAGGATTTGATTTTGCAGTTATTGACCTTGAGCACGGACCTTTAAATATCCTAGTTGCAGAAGACCTTTGTCGCGCTGCTGACTGTGTAGGTATTGCTCCTGTTGTTAGAGTCAGTAAAAATGATGCCGCACAAATTCAACGGGCTCTTGATATTGGTAGTGCCGGGGTACAAGTTCCACAAATAGAAACAACAACTGATGCAAAAATAGTAGTACAAAGTGCGAAATATAATCCTGTTGGTTCCCGTGGTTTATCATTTGGAACTCGCGCTGGAGTTTACACTTCAGCAGGTAGTAATATTACTGATAAATTAAACGCAGAATCTTTAGTTGTCGTTCATGTAGAAGGTACAAAAGGCATCGAAAATCTGACAGAAATTGTTACAGTTTCTGAGATTGATGTAATTTTTCTCGGTCCTTATGATTTATCTCAGTCTTTAGGCATTCCTGGTCAAGTTAATGATATTCGAGTAGTTGAATTAATGCAAAAATCCGTAGAAATTATTCGGAGTTCTGGTAAAGTTGTCGGTACTTTTAGCAATAATGCTGAGACTGCAAAAAAATGGATTGACTATGGAATACAGTATATTGGATTGGGTATAGATGTGAGTATTTTTCTCCAAGGTTGTCAAGCTTTAGTTAAAGCAGTAAGAGGTTAATAAGGTGCTAGATTTTAGTTGTTAGGAGATGGTGAGCTGGGGGGAGAAAAGCCTCTCAGGACTTACGCAAATCAACCTTTAAAACGCCATATGTAGGGGTCCTGTAACAATCAGCCGGTCGCCAGTTAACCTGCTTCTAACTATGAATATACGCAGAAAACTGGTCAGGTTTATTGTGCGAATATTGGAACCTGAACTGCCCATGAGCTGCTGGAGCCGCAACACTACAATTGAGCAGAGCCAGTAATACATAAAAAGGAAACTTTTTTTTTCAAAATAAAATCTCTTATACTGGCAAATAAACTTTATCAGGACTTACGCAGGTACGCTATATTATTTGAGTAATTTGATACATTTTTTTATAAAAGTTAACAGTTTGTATACTATTTATCAAAAATTCTCAGAAACCCGCGTTATATTATAATAGAAATATGAACAATATCAAAATCATACTTTTACTCAATGATGAAATGGGAGTAAGTATATATGCAAAAAATTTTAGAATCGATTAATTTAGATTACGCTTTTATGTTTACCCACAAAAAGGTAAACTCAATTAGCATGGAAGGTTTTGAAAAGTTTTTTGCCGACCTTCCTGTTGATCCTTACATAAAAGATAAGTATCGTTACAGAAGACTTTCTCGTTTTATTCTCTCAGGGGAAGAGGTAATAAAACAGCCTCATGGTTATCTTTTTCAAAGCAAAAGTTATAATCCCGTTCCAAATTATGGGGATATTAAAAGAGAATATGCTGAAATAGACGACAAACTTATCGCCTTAGATAACTTTCAAAAAATGATTTTAGCCTTCTGTGATTCCTGCAAAATACATCCAGAAGCAGAAATTGGAATACATCAAATTAGAACTATTTGTTCCCCTAATCATTCAGGAAATCCAGCACCAGAAGGTATTCATAGAGATGGCGCAGATTTTATTGGTATATTTGCAGTAAATAGACATAATATTCAAGGGGGTGCAACTCATCTTTATACTGCTAGAAAAGAAAAGCCAGTATTTAGCAAAATTCTCAATCCTGGAGATTTATTGTTGGTAAATGACCATGAATTTCTCCACTTTACTACTCCAATTAAACCTTTAGCAGAAGAGGTGGGATATCGGGATGTATTTGTTTTGACTTCTCCGAGTTTGATTTATTAAATAAGACAGAAGCCAATCTTAATTTACCCTAATTCCCATAATACCATTTATCAAAAGTATTGCTATACTTGGAAGCAAGCAAAATTGCTTTTCTTCATAAACCGAAGTTAGAAAATATCAAGCATTTGCTCTAAGAAAAATTATGCTTGACTACGCTGACTAAAAATATAGGATTGCAATATTCCTATTCTGTCTATTGAAGAGCATACCTGCTTGGGTTACTAGCAGTTTTCATGTCGGTAGACCACAGTAGGGACGTTGCATGCAACGTCCCTAAAAGGTTTTGGTTATGACGATGTAGTTCATTAACCTGAAAAGTGCTGTAATGCGTATTAGTTGGAAATAAAAAGAGGCAGTACAAAATATAATTTTGCTGCCTCTTTATTATTCGTAAAAATAGTCAATAAACTCAAGTTTCTTCAAAGCTTGAGCTCTAGCTGTTGCAGGTAAGATGACTACCCTACAAAAGTTGGTAAAAAAAGAGGAAAGTTCAGAATTGATATAGAATTAAATTCTCTTTTTAGGTAAGGATCCATGTAAGATAGATTATTTCCGTGGTTATAAGTCTCTAACTTCTAAAAATATTAACTCACTTGACAAAAAATCAAACTATAGTAAAGTAAAGTTATCAAGCGATTGAATCCTTACATATATAGCGTGCCTGCCTAAGTCCTGTACATCATATTTATTCTGAATTCAATAAATATTTGCTAGAAATTTAGAGAGAATTTTTTAGAAGTCAGACCTCATACCAAATCCGGTTTAATAAGGAGATACTCATAAAGTCGAAAACCTTTGTCTGATAAAGATTATGTAATTTGGGGAACTAAGGGATAATAACAGGATTTAGTATCAAGAGTCAGGAGTCGGAGGGCTGTTTTGAATACTACATTTTGAAGTGGGGGATAAGGCATCACAATCAAGGCAGTAGAACTATCTTACCATTTGCAGCACGGTTATCAAGTAAGTTATGTGCCTCCTGTGCCTCCGATAAATTCATTGTTTTATAAATGACAGGTTGAATTTTCTTTTCAGCTAAGAGATTAAGTAGAGTTTCTAAATCCTCTAGATACCAGTCATGATTTTCCTGTTTAAAAGTAGAAATCGCATAAGTCAACACTTTTCTAGACTTAGATATTAAATTTAATGCTAAAGATGCACGCCACCAAAAGAATACTTCTTGTATATCTGGTTCAGCTGCTTGTCCATGTAAAATAAATGAAGCACCAAAACTTACAATCCTACCTTTTTCTCCTAAGGTTTGATAAGAGCGGAAACAATTTTCTCCACCAATGGAATCCAAAACAACATCTACACCATCACCAGTTAAACTCTTAATTTTTTCTTCTACATCTTCATTTTTATAGTCTATTGGAGTTCCCCCTAAGTCTGTAATTGTTTTATGTTTTGCTAAAGATGCTGTTCCAAACATATCCAGTCCTGCCAACTTACCTAACTGTAAGAATGCAGTACCAACACCACCAGCAGCAGCGTAAACCAAAACTTTTTCCCCAGTTTTTACTTTGGCAACTCGGTATAGTATTTGATAAGCTGTAAGATAATTTAGGATTATAGCTACCGATTCCACGTTATCGAGTCCAGGGGGCATCAAAACTAAATCATTTTCTGGTAAATTAATAAACTCTGCGCAACCACCTATCTTAGTTAATGCTGCAACTTTCTGACCTCTTTGAAATTTTTTTACTCCATCACCACATTTATCTATCATACCAACAATGTCATACCCAGGAATAAATGGAAAAGATGGGGGATCTACTGGATAAACTCCTTCACGCATTAAAATATCCGCGCTAGAAACTCCTGCTGCCAAAACTTTGACCCGCACTTGCCCAAATTCTGGTTCAGGAAGATCTTGTTCAACCAACTGTAATTGCTTCGAGTCGCCTTTAGCATTAATAAGCACGCATTTATTTTTCATAGGATATCTCCAAATATTAATAGCTCCAGTAATATTATACTTGTAATCACCTTACGAAATGTCAGAATGGCAAGTTTTTCTTAAAAACTTAGGTTATCCCTATTAGGGCTATTGGGGCAAAAGTCAAAATCAAGCTTATCAACTATTCTTGACTAGTTCAAGAAAATTTTTCTGCTTAACTACTCCCTAATATAGCCAGCTCTTCTCCAGAGCTTAAGTTATGCCTATTGGGACCATAGCCACAATTCCACTTATCAAATGTTTTTGGCCTAACTACTTCCTAATTATGCTAGGTTATATACTGTTGCATCTTTTACCGAAAAATTGGGTTTAAAGCCCCGCCCATAAGCGGGCAACTTTTTAGTTGATTTTTTTTCGCAGTTCATGTTATCATGATTTTCAGTTCACAGGAAATGTATTAGTCGCGGGTGGGCATACCGAGACAAAAAACGGACGGGTCAGCAAGTGTAAGACTACTGCCAAAGTAGCGGCAGCCCGTGAAACGTCAACCCCCGAGGAGCTAGGGCTCGGTAGCAAATCCGGTGCCTTTGCGTCGGGGAGGATTTCAATAGCTATATTAGTAATCTTATAGCAGTAGTGTTCCAAGTTATTGTCAGTCTCTTTGTATTAAAAGGGATGTGCAAAAATTGCGACTTGTTTATCACTATCAGCTATTTGTCCTAAGCTAATGAAATTTGTCTTAATGCAGTCAAAGTACCATAAACTTATATCCCTTTTCTTTCTGTTAATTTAGGAAAGCTAAGGGTAATTGATGGAAACTTAACTTGCTCGTGCGACTTGTGAAAAAAGATGAAATATCAGTCATACTAGATAAACTCAAAAATTTAGTGCAATTAAACACTGTTCTTGGTCAAACAACTGAGAAAAACTCAACCCCCTCAAACATAGAGTTACCATTTACTCTCAGAGAGGTGAAAGCAGCTATTCCTACTTACTGTTTTGAATCTTACCTCTGGAGGTCTCTCAGTTACTTCTTTTTAGATATTGGCATTATCGTCGGTCTGTATGTTATTGCCTACAATTTAGATTCATGGTTCTTTTTTCCCCTCTTTTGGTTAATGCAAGGAACTATGTTTTGGGCATTGTTTGTAGTAGGGCATGATTGTGGCCATAGTTCCTTTTCTAAATATAAATGGGTGAATAATTTAATTGGGCATCTGTGTCATATTCCTATTCTAGTGCCATACCACGGTTGGCGTATTAGCCACAGGACTCACCATGCTAATACAGGAAATATTGATAATGATGAAAGTTGGTACCCAGTTTCTGAAAGTAAGTATAATACGATGCTCTGGTACGAAAAGTTATTTCGCTTCTATCTACCATTATTAGCTTATCCACTCTATCTATTTAAGCGATCGCCTAATCGCGAAGGGTCCCACTTTCTCCCCAACAGTCCTTTATTTCATCCTCGTGAAAAATGGGATGTTTTAACCAGTTCAGCACTATGGATGTTAATGGTAGGCTTTCTGGTTTTTCTTACTTATCAATTTGGTTGGGTTTTTCTGGTCAAATATTATCTGGTTCCTTATATTATATTTGTCATCTGGCTAGATTTAGTTACTTTCCTACACCACACTGAGTCAGATATTCCTTGGTATCGTGGAAATGAGTGGTATTTTCTTAAGGGTGCATTATCAAGTATTGATCGTGATTATGGTTTCATCAATTCTATTCATCATGACATTGGTACTCATGTTGCCCATCACATATTCCTAAATATGCCTCACTATCACTTGAAAACAGCAACAGAAGCAATCAAACCTATCTTGGGTAAATATTATCGCAAGTCTAGTGAACCAATATGGAAGAGTTTTATCAATTCTTACCTGACTTGTCATTTTGTTTCAGACACAGGTTCTCAAGTATATTATCAGTCAGCTTGGAAAAAGCCTTCAAACTGATTTAGCTGAATAGGACTTGCTAAACCACTGGGTTTAAAGCCTCCCCCTTTTAGGGGAGGGGAATTTTTTGTTGTTTTTTTGAATATATACGGAGCTGGAGGGGAGCAGCTTCAGCTAATAGCTGCCTTCAAACTTTGACAAAACTGACCAATGGCTTTCAGACCCTCATCCGGAGTTCCTTCAGCCAACCGCTTCACTACTGCACTACCAACAATAACTGCATCACTTCCCCACTTTTTTACTTGTAAAGCATGTTCTGGTTTAGAAATACCAAAACCTACACCTATTGGCTTATCTGTCAACTCCCGCATTTGTGCCAACAAATTTTGTACCCGCGTTTGTATTTGAGTACGTATTCCCGTTACTCCAGTTACACTTACCAAATAAATAAATCCTTGAGACTGATGAGCGATCGCCTCTATTCTCTCTTTTGGACTAGTGGGAGCTACTAATAAAGTCAACTCTATGCCAATGTCCCTTGCTGGTTTCAACAAAATATCTGCCTCTTCTAATGGCAAGTCTGGTACAACTAAACCCCTAGCTCCTACATCATAAATTTTTTTCAGGAAGCTCTCCACCCCTCGGTACAAAATTGGATTGTAATAAGTAAATAGGATGATTGGCGATCGCAGCCTCGGACTTACTGTCTGGACTACTTCTAAAACTGACTCTAAGGTAGTCCCTCGGTTCAAAGAACGAGTCGCAGCCGCTTGAATTACTGGACCATCAGCCAAAGGGTCAGAATAAGGGACTCCCAATTCAATCATATTAGCCCCACTTTGGTCCAATACCTCTAGAGCCTTAGCCGTAGTCTCCAAATCTGGGTCCCCTGCCGTAATGAAGGGAATTAGAGCGCACTGACCACCGTTATTGCTTAGGGAGTCAAAACAATCAGAAACTGAAATCATTTTTAATTTTAAATATTTTAGATATTGAGCAGTTAAAGTACTCATCCACAGGCATTAACGGTTAAGCCAACCGCATTTTTTCCTTTGACAGGTATTGCTCATCTTTATCTACTATGAATATGCAAGACTATTATTATTTTGATAGATTATTCCTGCTTGTGTGTCTTGGTGGCATTTTCTTGTTCAATTTCAGCTTGCAGTTTAGCCAACTCTTCTGGAGTCATTTCTTCCAGACGTTTTTGCAGTACTGCCTCTTCATAGTCCTTTAACTGTTGATTATAAGTCATATCACTATTTGTGACCCGAAATAAATAGGTCATTAGCCAAACTACTAGACCGCCGACCAAAACTGCTTGTGTCCAAATTCCAGCATTTATACTGTTTATTCCTACTACTTGTAACACAAAGTAGATAAGGCCACCACCAACAAAAATACCTATACTTATTCCAATGGCATCAATTCGTCGCATTAAGTTTCAATCTGTCGTTTTCTAGGGCGAAAATTTAAAAACGGGGATAAAACTAACATACCAGGAAAGAAAAGAAACATCAAGAAGTACATGAAGACCCGTTCTATGGAACTAGCAACATACCAACGGGTATTAAGATAAGTATAAACTATAGCTGGCATTACTAGGAGATAGGCTCCGGCGAGAGCTGCATAAATGATTAGGGTGATCAGATTTGTATCTAGGTCTAAGTTCATAAGTATAAGATTATGAAATTACCGAAAAATTGGGTTTAAATCCTCGCCCTTCTAGGGCGACTTTTTAGTTGATTTTTTTTTCACAGCCTATGTTATCATGCTTTCGGGCTCACAATAAATATATTAGTCGCGGGTAGGCAATCCGAAACAAAAAAACGGACATTGAGGCCAGCAGCAAGACTACTGCCAAAGTAGCAGCGGCCTGCGAAATGTCAACCCGCCGAGGGGCTACGGCTTGGTAGGAAGCCCAGTGCCTTTAGGCCGGGTGAGGATGTCAAAATAGTCAATCGTATTCTGTTTTATATACTATCTGAGTGACTATTTTTCTAGGCAACCTGTAGATTATTTCAATTGCTGTTCAAATATACTTGCCAAAACCTTTAAATTGTGATTAAATAAAAAAATAAGCTTTTTAGGCTTATATAATCCTATCCTAAAATGGAGGGGGTGTGGCGGAATGGTAGACGCTACGGACTTAAAATCCGTTGACCTTAAAAGTCGTGTGGGTTCAAGTCCCACCACCCCCACTTCTCAAGGCATTTTCTTTGTACCGCTTTATTGACAGCTTCTTGATCGATATAGATCTAATTGTCGTCATATAGTGGAAGAATTACCTTTAAATATTAGAGAATGGGACTTCCTCAATGGGCTAGTCACCATGACGGGGACATAAACGCAAGTATAAACATTTTGGCTGCCGGGCAGGCAGTGTCGTCTGGGTCGCGGTCTTTATGCCTAAAGAGAGTAAATTTTGGAGGGCAGGTGCTATGAAGCAGAAAGCCCCTAAGAGCGGTGCTAGGGAATCCCGCGCTGTCTCGTAAGAGCAGCTTCGGGAGGATCTCAAGAAAGTCCTTGCTCTCTCCATCTGTTCTATACCCCCTATTCCCTATTCCCTATTCCTATAATTTATCTGGAGTAATAGGCAAATCTCTGATACGTTTACCTGTGGCATGATAAACAGCATTAGCGATCGCTGCTGCCACGCCCACTACAGAAAGTTCACCAATACCCTTAGTACCCAAAGCATTAACATAAGGGTCTTCCTCCTCTACAAACTGCACCTGAATATCTGGCACATCTAACTGTACTGGTATCAAATAATCAGAAAGATTATGATTGAGAATGCGACCATAGTGAGGAGACATTACCGTATGTTCCATCAAGGCCATACCAATACCCCAAGTAATACCACCTATCATTTGACTGCGGGCAGTCTTAGCATTATAGCAATCGCCAGATCTGTTAGGACAAAAAATGCGATAATATTTATCCAAATAATTAACAAGGCGATCGCTATACTGAAAAGGCGATCGCTATGCCAAAAAGGCGATCACTTCGTTATT
>JAKQYG010000102.1 GCA_023356515.1 Trichodesmium sp. MAG_R04
AAAATGCCGATAGCTTATCGGTGAACGCCTGTGGACTTGAAGGTGCCGTCTCCCTTGGTTGAAGCAGGAATTGAACAGCAAGCCTGTCTAGGTTTGTATAGGTTTCATGAAGCAGAATAAATTATTGTCTATATTGCGGTATTCTGATATCCCGCAGGTCAAATGCAGGCAAAAGTATAAAATATAGGGCCAGTCCTTATATTGCTCCCTTGTCCGGTTTGACATCCTCCCAGGCCTGAAGGCACGGGGATAACTACCAAGCCTTAGCCCCTCGGCGGGTTGACACTTCACGGGCTGCTGCTACTTTGGCAGTAGTCTGGCTGCTGTCCTCAATGTCCGTTTTTTGTCTCGGTATGCCCACCCGCGACTAATATATTTCTTGTGAACTAAAAAGCAAGAAGGACTAAGCCAGTGAAAAAAATCAACTAAGAAGTCGCCCGCTTATGGGCGAGGCTTTAAACTCAATTTTTTGGTAAGTTGCCTTTTTAAATAAATTTAGGTGAAAATTGGCTTTCCTTTTTAAGGCATAAGAAAAAAGCTATCTTTCCAAGTCAATTATCAGGAAATAAAAATGGAAAGTAACTCTAGTAGAGCGATGCTTTTAATCCAATTTCATGAAAACATAAAAAATATTTAAAAGGTTGACAAAAATATAGTAACCTATGTTAAAATAGTTAACGCTTGTGCTAGGCTCAGTAGAGCAGTGGTTAGAGATGGAACTCATAAGCCCAAGGTCGCAGGTTCAAATCCAGCCTGAGCCATAAGTGTTATAAGTGTTTAAATACCCTAGTAGGTATGTCCCATACTCTTCCGAAGGAGAGCCTCAGGGCTAAACATAGGACATGATGTAATTGGTTCATCCTAATTAATTAGGAATACTTCCTGAGTTATTGACTCCTATGATTTTATTTTTACTTTTGGCTTTTGGCATTTTTCTTTATGTTATGTACTGTAGTACAGATTTCATAAAAACATCAAGAATCCTTATAAAGGTTGACGAAAATTAGTAATCCATGTTAAACTAACTTAATAGTTTTAACTAGGCTCAGTAGCTCAGTGGTTAGAGCAGGGGACTCATAAGCCCAAGGTCGCAGGTTCAAATCCCGCCTGAGCCATGAGTGTTTAAATCTGCTGGTGGTATAGTTATTCCGGATAAGAATGGGATACTTTTTTAGCTAAAACCCTTTCACAGCAACAAAATCTTGTCTCAGTCTAAATCAGAATGACTATATATTGCTACGCTCTTCCTAAGGAGAGCATCGGGGTGAAAGCCAGCTGCTATTTGCTTGGTTGGTCCTAATTAATTATCAATATTTTCTGAGTCCTTGGCTCCTATAATTTTCTTCGATTTTCTTCTTACTTTTGGCTTTTGCCCTGTGTCTTTACGTTGCATACTGTAGTTCCGAATATAGGTTAAATTAGAGGTTAAGAATTCAGGAGCCACAAGAAATCAAAATTATAGAGGAGGCAATAGTAAGGATTATCCCTTGATTTTTCTGTCATAGTTGGTCTTAAATCCTAACTTTGTGAGCCTAAGCAACCGAAAAAATAGTTATTTTCACTGTCTCAATAAAGCTAACACCTTTATATATCGATAGTTTACTAATTAGTTAGCAAAGCATAATTAGTCTTCACTAATAACCAAACAATCATTGTTAACTTTAGATAGCATGTTTGAAAATGCTGGCGTATAATCCCCATTTTTATTAACTATTCTTCTTAGGGTATATCCACCAGAAGAGGAAAATCCAAATAACATATTCTTTCTGTACCAAATATCTCCATTGGGAGTATTCTCATCTTGTACTATTAAGAAATTGGCCAGAATTTCTGGTACCTTAAATCCTAATAATATGGGTATAATATGAGCTGATTTTAAAGTTTCATCATCAAAATGAAACTCGTAAGTTACACGAAAAAGCTTCACCAAATAAATTAACAAACGTCCCGCAATAGAATCATGAAATGTCCACTGTATGGGAGCAAAAACCTGAAGCAACAAAGTTAAATTTTTAGCGTCCCATTGTGAGTTATACATAGTTATACAATCATCAGGAAGAGGGTTTCCATCCATAAAGAATAATCCCTGAAGGACTTCAGGTAAATCCTTAGATTCTTCCCCTGTCATCCATGTTGCAATATTACTAAGTTGTTGTTGTTTAATTACCATAGCTGAGTTTTGAATAAAAGACATTAGAAAAAAATTATTAAAGGATTTCTCCATTTGTCAAGATAGATTAATCTTGTTTATCTCCCCTCTCTTCTTAGGCTATTAGGTATAGATATTCCCGACCCATAGCTATAGCTTATTAGATGAAGACTTTTAAGAATTAGTATGAAGTTGAGTTTAGGAAAATATAAACCTAGCTAAAACCGTTAGTCTGAAAGTCATGATAAGTTTTGAAAATTGGTTCAATAACAATATACAAAATTAGCTTAAACAGTAAGTGTGCTAGAATAGTATTTATTCTTTTACTGTTTCGGCTATCCTAGAATGGTTATAGCAAATCTAAGCTTTTACAATAGTAAAAAAAATTATTAACTCATTTTAATTAAGGAGAAGTAAATCATGGCAGACGAATGCCTGCGTGTGGGCCAAAAAGCCCCAGATTTTACAGCTACAGCTGTAGTTGATCAGGAATTCGAGACAATTAAACTGTCTGATTATCGTGGTAAGTATTTGGTCTTGTTCTTCTATCCCCTGGATTTTACTTTTGTTTGTCCAACAGAAATTACGGCTTTTAGCGATCGCTACAAAGATTTTGAGTTACTTGAGACTGAAATTTTGGGAGTTTCAGTGGACAGTGAATTTTCACATCTAGCTTGGATTCAAACAGATCGTAAGTCTGGGGGTATTGGAGATCTTAATTATCCCCTATTATCTGATATTAAGAAAGAAATTAGTGTGGCCTACAATGTTCTAGATCCAGAGGCTGGTATTGCTCTGCGGGGGCTATTTATTATTGATAAAGAAGGTATTGTCCAGCACGCAACTATAAACAATTTTGCTTTTGGTCGCAATGTGGATGAAACTATTCGCACTCTACAAGCTATTCAATATGTACAGATTCACTCAGATGAGGTTTGTCCTGTGGGTTGGAAACCAGGAGATAAAACTATGAATCCCGATCCAATTAGGTCTAAAGAATTTTTTGCTACTGTTAAATAAATGGTTTTATCTACCGGAGAAAGTACTTGATGATTTCCATAAATCTTTACTTCAACACTGTAGCTGAGATTGTTATACTCAATGTTTTGGAGTTGTTAATTGGAAATATATTTTAATAAATTAAAGTTTGAAATCTTAATTTTGAATTAATTTAGATTATGCTAACTTCTTATGACTTTAGGGATTTACTAAGTCAACGTTTTTTTCAAAATTTATTACCTATTCCAGCCATTTATGATTTGGATAATGGTAAAAGAACGCCAGATTTTGAATTACCGGATATTACCAATGGTAAGTTAGTTCGATTATCCAATTATTGGGGAGTAACTCCTGTCATAATTGCCTTAACTCGTATTTTTACTGAAAAGCATTATTGCCCATTTTGTTTTCCTCATATTTTAGCTTTAAATAACAATTATGAAAGGTTCTTAGAGCGAGGAGTAGAAGTATTAATGATTACTAGTACCGATGAGGAGCAAAGTAAGATTATTGTAAGTGATTTAGGTTTAAAAATGCCACTACTTAGTGACTCTAGCTGTCAAGTGTTTAAAAATTACAAGGTTGGTCAAGCTCTAGGGGCACCTTTATCAGGGCAGTTTGTATTGGATAAACAGGGTAGACTTTGCTATAAGCATTTGTTTTCTTTTCTAGATTATAATGCCACTATTGAGGATTTGTTGAGTATTTTAGATAATTAGGGCTTGCTGATTAAATAGGAAAGCATTGACACATAAAGGCCCGATACCTTTTTGATCGAAAAAACCGCCTAGTTTTCGGTCCTTCCAACTAAAACATTCAGTGTTTTTGGCGGTCCCGTGGGATAAAAATCAAAGGAAAAATAGACATGACTACCTACTCTGCGGCTTCTTAAAAAGACTTTTTCAGCAGACCCTGATTATAGGGCTTTCCATTATTATGGGGATTTAGTATTACATATAGCAACCCTATTTTTTTATGTCAAATTTTTGATAGGTGTGACTTTCAAAGTTGAGTTCTAGTTTTTGAATTGTTACAACCTATTTAGGATTGCTATATAGTAATTTTGTGATTTTTGTTCAAAATATTAAACCTGTAATCATGCCAGCTAATAAGATAAAACCAATCCAAACATTTTGTCTAAATATCTGAGCATAAGGTTTCAAAATATCTTCTTGTCCTAATTTTTTATATTGAATAAACCAAAAAACCGTAGCAATTCCAAGGGTTATCCAAAAGCCAATATGTAGTTCCATTTTTATTCCTAATAACCCTAATAAAATAGCAGTTAAAAGGAAAAATATACCCACAGCATTAGTAGTATATTTACCAAAAAATAGAGCACTAGAATTAATGCCTAAACGTTGATCATCCTCACGATCACTCATCGCATATACTGTATCAAAACCCAATGTCCAAAAAATAGTTGCACTCCACAATATCCAAGTTGCAATATCTAATTTAGCCGCAGCAGCACTCCAACTAATTAAAACGGCAAAACCCCAAGCAATAGATAATACTAACTGGGGTACTGGAAAAAATCGCTTTGCTAAAGGATAACAAATAATTACTGGCACTGCTACTACAGATAGCCAAAAACTTAGGGGGTTGAGATATAGGGCTATAACTCCAGCGCAAGCAAAGGCAATAATAGCAATAACAATACCTGTTTGAATGGTTAGAGTGCGAGAAGTAAGGGGGCGATCGCGAGTTCTCTCTACTTCTGAGTCAATATCCCGGTCCCACAAATCATTAATTACACAACCAGCAGCACTAGTAGCAAAAGTTCCTACTACTATTACTCCGACTAATGGTATGGGTGGCATAGCATGGGTAGCTAAAAAAACAGCCCACAAGGCAGGAATCATTAAAATAAAACGCCCAGCAGGTTTATCCCATCTTAGAAGTCTGATGACTTTCGTCAAGGTTGATTCTGTCTGAGGTTTAGCAGTTTGGGTCATTTTATTCATCATACCAAATCCAATTTAGAAAAGCTGATTATAAATATCTATAATTATGCCTTAAGCTATAATCAGCCTATAATAACTCGATTTGGTATCGGTTATTATTTATCATTACTGACCTCTGAGACCAGTGCATAAACTTGATATCTTAATTTTTAGGAGACAAGAAGGCCGCACTATAGAAGCTTGAAGGTTGATATTTGTATCTCATATACTTTGGAATCTTTTGTTAAGATTTGAAATTATTTTCTTATTTTTTTTTTGATTTATTACCTTAACGAATGATTATTTGTCAATAGTAAAAGTCCATTTTATTAATTTTTTTTAGTAATTAAACAGATGACATTATTTAATCTAAAATTAAACAAACTTGTAATTTAGTATACATTTATATGGTTACATCTGTTCCTCTAGTTAAAATTCCTACTCCACTAGGAAACAAAGATCGTATCTTAGCTGCAATAGATATAGGTACAAACTCCTTACATTTGGTAGTAGTAAAAATTGACCCTACGTTACCCGCTTTTACAATTATTGACCGAGACAAAGAAACAGTAAGACTGGGAGACTGTGGAAAGCAAGGTAATTTAAAACCAGAAGTGATGGATAGAGCTATCACCACTTTAGAGCGTTTCCAACAAATTGCTAAAAGTGCTAATGCTGAACAAATCATTACAGTTGCTACCAGTGCCGTACGAGAAGCACCCAACAAAAAAGAATTTCTCAATAGAATAGCTGATGAATTAAACTTGTATGTTAACTTAATCTCTGGTCAAGAAGAAGCACGACGAATTTATCTAGGAGTGCTTTCAGCAATGGAATTTAACGACCAACCCAATATTATTATTGATATTGGTGGAGGGTCCACAGAGTTGATATTAGGTGATAGCGATGCACCAAGAACTCTAAGTAGTACAAAAGTAGGTGCAGTACGTCTGATGAAGGAATTTGTTACTACTGACCCCATTAGCAAGAGTGAGTTTATGTATCTGCAAGCTTACATTAGAGGTTTATTAGAACGTCCCATAGAAGAATTATTAGCCAACATCAAGCAAGGTGAAAAACCCCGGTTAGTGGGAACTGCTGGTACTATCGAAGCTTTAGCAACTATTAATGCTTATGAAAAATTGGGCAATATACCAACTCCCTTGGGCGGTTACCAGTTGAGCTTTGCCGAATTGGAAGAGTTGGTGAATAAGTTGAGAAAGCTATCTATTTCTGAAAGACTAGCCATTCTGGGAATGTCCGAAAGGCGAGCAGAAATTATTTTGGCAGGTGCTTTGGTATTAAAGGAAGCAATGAGTTTATTGGAGATGAAGTCGGTAACTGTTTGTGAAAGCAGTTTGCGGGAAGGGGTAATAGTTGACTGGATGTTGAATCATGGTTTGATTGAGGATCGCCTCCGCTTCCAAAGCTCAATTCGCCAAAGAAATACTCTAAAAATTGCGCAAAAATACCAGGTCAATTTGGAGTATAGCCAACGGGTTGCTTTTTGGGCATTGTATTTATTTGACCAAACTATGGGACTGTTGCATAAGTGGGGATGTGAGGAACGAGAATTATTATGGTCAGCAGGAATTTTGCATAATTGTGGTGTATATGTAAGTCATTCAGAACATCATAAACATTCTTATTATTTGATTAGAAATGGGGAGTTATTAGGATATAGTCAAATGGAAATTGAGGTTATTGCCAATTTAGCTCGTTATCATCGCAAGAGTTTACCCAAGAAAAAACATGAGTATTATCAAAATTTACCTAAAAAATATCAACAAGTAGTGTCTCAGTTGAGTGCATTATTGCGGTTAGCGGTAGCTTTAGATAGGCGACAAAAACGAGCGATCGCTAATGTAACCTGTTGGGTAAACAAAAATCAACGGCAATTCCATCTCTGGTTACGACCTACTGACCCTAAAGATAATTGTGCTTTGGAGTTTTGGAGTTTGGAATATAAGAAGGAGGCCTTTGAAAAAGAGTTTGGTTTAACATTAATAGCAGACTTAGAGCCTGTGCCTTTCTGTAACAATTTGATATCTAAGTTATAGTTGAAGTTATTAATAAATATAGTTAAACTATTTAATATTAATAGGACTTACATAACCAAATCAGAAACTGGTTTTATTACCCTGATTATTGTTTTTCACACTGATGGGAAACTTCCTTGAATAGTCAAGTTTCTACGTAAGTCCTAAACTATTTTTTTGATAGTATATCTATAAAGTTTTATTGCCTATGATTTCTCAATTTTTATTTTGCCTTCTAACTATATTATTATGCTTAATTAATCCACTATTAGTAATCCAAGTTAATGCTCAATCTCAACGAATAAAAATTCCTACTTCTTCTATTACAAAAGAGGCACAAGAAGTTTGTCCGCCACCTGCTTTATCTCGCTTCCAACGTCATACTGTTGCCCCCGGAGAGACTATTAAAACTATCGCTCAACATTACAACCTTATTTCTTCAACTCTATTAGCATTTAATCGAGTCCTACAACAAGGGCGAGTAGCCGTAGGTACTGAAATTGTTATTCCACCCTATAATGGCATGGCCGTAAAAGTACCCATTGGTAAAACCTGGAAAAATGTTGCAGAAAATTATAATATCCGGGCTGACACTTTATATGAAGTCAATGGTTGTCCAGAAACACCAAATCAACAAACACCAGAAATAGTGTTTTTACCTGGGGTAAATTGGTCTCCACAAGGAAAAATACCCCCAAAAATATCTTCATTAACAGGTTATCCTTTACCTTCTGAAGCTAGGGTAATTTTAGGTTATGGTTGGTTGTTACATCCAATTAAAAATAAAGTAGTTTTTCATAGTGGTTTGGACTTAATTGCTAATAGTGGAACATCTGTTTTTTCAGTAGGAGAAGGTATTGTAGCATTTGCTGGAAAACAAAGTAATTATGGAAATTTAGTCGTCATTAATCATGCTGCCGGCAAACAAACTCGTTATGCTCATTTAGATTCTATTAAGGTTAAAACTGGTCAAAAAGTTCTACAAACGGAACTTTTAGGTACAGTTGGCCAAACAGGAGAGCCTGATTTTGAAGAAGCTCATCTACATTTTGAAATTAGATATAATTCTCCTTTAGGTTGGGTAGCTGAAAATCCCAATTCTTATATAGAAGTTATTTTTCAGTAAGTTATGTCAGGACTTAGGCAGAAACCGGGTTATATAGCAATCTTATTTTATTCAGGTCAAAAATATTGTCACTTTTTGAGAATATGTTTGGAGGTAATGTTTAATGGGTAAGACTTTCAGATTTTATTTCTACTTTTTGAATTGTTACAACCTATTTAAGATTGCTATTTACTATGATAGATATAATTGACTATAGTGTTTATTTTTGTAAATAGTAATAAAAACCCTGATTTTGGTATTTCAAAATATAACGGTTATCTAATAGATTGATATTTCCATAAACTTGCAAATTTTCTTGAAATATTGGGTCAGAATTTTTCAACTCTATTAAGTCTATACCTACTTTTTTGTCGACTTGCTGTAGTTCCTGTAATGTTTGAGGTAATTGCCAAATTACTTGAGTCGGATAATTAGCGATCGCTAAATAAAAGTTTTTCTCAGACACAACTATTTGTGGTTGAATTGATAATTTTGATATTACTTTTTCTAACCGTGAACTATAAGCATATAAACGTTGAGACTGTCGCCGTTGGAGATTTTTTAGTTTGTGAAAAGTAACAAAGCTTGAATAACTTAAATATAGACAAATTACTAATCCTATAGTTACTATCTTTTGAGTTTTTAACTGATAATTTAACTGCCATAAACCTGCTACTGATAAGATTGCTATTAAAGGGGAAAAAACTGCTAACCCTCGAATCCCCATATCAATATATTGGTACAGTAAAAAAATTGCTAAGAAAGCTGGCATAAAACTCATTATAGTAAAAATACATAAATTCATATAACTTATATAAGTTGGCAATTTATGAAATTTATACTGATAAATTCCCATAACTAATACAACAAAAATAATGCTCCATAAAAGTAGCATTGAAATAGTAATTTTTCCGTATACTGGAAACTGTTTAAAATTAACTATAAGACTACAATTAAAAATAAAATTTTCCCCCATCATTCTTACCATATCGGCATAATTAGATTGGGAAAAAATTCTCGTTGCTGCGTAGGGATAAATTTCTTGATTTTGAGAAAGGGGTATTATGAGAGTTAAAAACAGTAATACAAAAGCAAATAGTAAGCTGAATAAAGTTTTTTTGTAATTTTTATTTTTCTCAATCCATAAAAAAGTAATACTGGCAGGAAATAAAGTTAATAAAAATGGTTTTATTAAATATGCTAATGCTATTGCTAAAGACAACAATATTCCTTTTAAAAAGCTTTTTTTTTCTACAAATAAAAGGGTGACAACTACCATGATTACAGCAGAGGCCGATATTTCCGTCATTACTGAATGAGTTAAAACTAAAGTGTAAGGATAAATCAAATAAATCAGACTAGCCCCAAAACCAACATATTGATTAGCAATAACTCTGCTAACTGTAAAAATTAGAAATATTGTCAAAATTAGGAGTAAATAATTAACAAAAAACGGTGTAGCTTCATTAATTCCACCAATTAAAAAACCAAATGCTAATATTACTGGATAACCAGGAAGATGAGTATCCTTAGTTGGATAGCCTTTTTGAATAATACTACTAGCCAAATAATGATTACTATTAAAATCAAAATGACGGACAATATTTTGAGCTACAGTATAGTAAAGTGTTTCATCATTCCAGCGAATTTGTAGAGCAACTGGTTTAGTAATGTAGAGAGCGATCGCCGTTATTATAAACAATAATAGATATGGAAAAATATCAATAAATAAATTTCTGCGAAAAATCATTTTTGAAGTTAGAAGAAAAAAATTATAAATAATAGGTAAGTAATTATAACTTAGCTTTAAGGTATAATATAGAGATATCCATTTAAGTTTTTTGTGGATGGTCAAATCTTCGATTTCCCAAAACTTTTTAAATATGGAATTTTTCCACAACCTATGGGTAGATTGCTATGTAATAATTAGTATATATTTTAAGATAGGTGTTATACTATGGGAAATACTAAATCTAAATCTAAATCTAAATCTAACTTACCAACAAAAATATGTCCTGTATGCAGCCGCCCTTTTAACTGGCGAAAAAAATGGGCTGATTGTTGGAATGAAGTCAAATATTGTTCTGAAAGATGTCGGCGAAATAAGTCATTTGAGAAGGTAGGAGGCATGGAAGCGAAAGGCAGAAGGTGACCCTGATCCTCTTGAACGGTAGCCACTGAACTTCAGTTCATTCCAGGATTGAAACCCCTACTCTTTGCCTTATTCCCTTTTTTGTTTCCTTGACAAGGGATTGACAAACAAACCAAGACATAGTAAAGTGAGCTAACTTTAAGTTATTCTGTAGTAGTTAATACAAAAAAATGCAGCCAAAGCTTATTATTCATGGTGGTGCCGGTAGTTCCCTTAACGAAAAAGGAGAATTAGAGGTTGTTCGGAAA
>JAKQYG010000103.1 GCA_023356515.1 Trichodesmium sp. MAG_R04
CCAGTAGTGGGACTTTTTGAGATGGATAATGAAGATGGACTAAATCTAATTACAGAATATGAAACTATGAGTTCTATTGAAAGATTTTGGTTTGTTAGTCCTAATCTAAGAATGCGAAGTAGTGCAGTAAAGAGGTTTGGTGGGTTTAATACTTCTACTTTTTGCACTGAAGTTCGGATAGAGGAAAGTAACTCAGATTCAGAAGCAGAAATATTAAAAGATGATGTGAGATTTTATTCTGCTTTTGGCTGGTAAGTATAGCAAACCCCAGAAGTTAAATTCGCAGCATAGACTGTATTTGAGAGTAGTGAGAATACCCTAATTATCCTGGTGAGTGCTATCGTAAAGATCATGTCGAGTATCAGTAAATATCTCTCAAAAATATTACAGATTGTTGCGTAAATTAATAAAAGTAAGACTTAAATTGCCTCAATCCCTTAATCTAAAGGTTGGCTATTGATGCAATTTTCTGAATCGCAGTAAATTTTAATCTGCTATGGCCAGACTTTATAAGTCACATTTAATAATTCTAAGGAGATTCTGACGTGGCAATTCCATTATTAGAATACAGGCCCATAAGTCAAAATTCACGGGTTCTGGGTTATGAAGTCCCTGGTGATGACCAACCAATTATTTATTCTGCCGAGCTTTTACCCTCTCAATCAGATTGGAATGAGTTAATTTGGGCAGCTTATCGCCAAATTTATAGTGAACATCAAATCCTGAAAAGAAATCGCCAAACCTTCCTAGAATCTCAGCTCAAGAATGGTCAAATTACAGTTCGAGATTTTATTCGAGGTTTGCTAACTTCTCCTCCATTCCGTCGGAACAACTACGAAACAAGTAGTAATTATCGCTTTGTTGAGTTATGTGTTCAACGGGTATTAGGTCGTGATGTTTATAATAAAGGGGAAAAGCTTGCTTGGTCTATTATTATAGCTACCAAGGGTATTGAAGGTTTTATTGATGAGTTGCTCAATAGCGAGGAATATCTAGACAACTTTGGCTTGGAAACTGTACCCTATCAACGTCGTCGGGTCATACCACAGCATGATGGAGGGGAAACACCTTTTAATCTGAAGACACCTCGTTATGGGCCTTATCACCGGAGTGTTCTAGGCTTTCCTAAATTTATGTATCAAAATCAAATATTTAAATTTACTCCTCAAGAAAAGAAGATTCGGGCAGGGGATCCTTCTATATACTTAGCTTTGGCACAGAGTATTGTTGGTGTGCAAAATGAATCGGCAACAAAAGCAAGCTTAGATAGTATTAACCTCGATATGGTCCCTTATCGTAAGAAATGATTTAGGGAAAATTTTGCTTTAATATCAATTTCATAAACTTAGGCTACATTGCTTATCTTAATAAGATTATATGATTTCATTCTTGAATATGATGTGTAGCCATACTTGAGGAAATTGCTTTAAAGCCCCGTCCCTCTAGCTAGGGCGTTTTTATTCTCAAACTTGACGATCACCTAAACTCTAATTAGAGGTGGTTTTATCTCTATTCAGGACTTATACAGAAACAGGGTTAATCTAGGAAATAGGGTGATCTGAACAACAATAATCAATAATCAGGGCAATAAACCAGATTTCTTGGTTGATGTGTGTGAGTCCTGTTCTATCTTTTTTCCCTCTTAATTTCTAAATATTAGAAAAAAATGGCACGATAGCTTACTATGAAAGATTTTTAGATTCCTAACTCGATTAGGGGTAGAGTGAAGAATAAAAATGTGCTAGTCCTTACTATGGCGGCTTTTGTCAAACTAAAAAAACCTCTTGCAAAGTTTAAGGATAATTGTATGCCTTAATCTTTATTCTCCAACAGCCAATATTTACCTTCCCCACCTTATAAAGGTAAAATTCAGGCTGAAGAATTAAGCAAGAGGTTTAACTTTAGATGCTCCTGATGTACTAACTCCCTAGATTATTTCCTACACCCCAAAAAAGAGTGGTTTGCAGGATAACTGAACTTAAAAAAAGGCTTTTAATAAGCCTCGTATAAGTTCATAGTTTGTCTGTACTATTTTTATAGTAATACTCTGTTTTATTAAATTCAACTGGGTTATTACAATAGCCCGATTTTATTCATTGCTTGAGTCGAAATGAATGAGTAATGTTTAATTACAAAATCTACCCAAAAGTAAAATTACTATAGTCATTCCGAATAAGAATGGGAAACTTTTTTTAGCGGAAACCCTCTCACAGCAAGAAAACCTTGTCTCAATCTAAACCAGAATGACTATATATAGTAATCCTAAATTAGTTGTAATAATTTTTCTCACAATTAATTTTAACTGAAAAAATTTAAAATTAAGTTTCCTAACTTCTAACTGCCATTAAAATATTATATAGCAATCCTATCTGATTCGTGATAAAAATAGTCTGTTTTAAGGCAAAAGGAAAAGGATTTGGAGCTGTTTTCAAGAAGGCATTTTATTTTACATAGAGCTTGTTGATTAAATCTAAAAGTATTTATAGATTAAGCTTTGAGCATTTAATGGTGTTGAAAAAGTGCAAAATTGTAAATTGAAATTCCTCATATATACTAGTATTTGAGGCAAGAGTTTTACAGAAAAATTGAGGAATAAATATATCCGACTATCTCCTCTAAATTCCCATTTCTCCTGACTACTGCAAAGAGTAAAAAGACCTTGGCCAGCAAACCCTAATTAAGAAGAATATGTTTGGTTTAATATCCGCAACCATATAAGAATTGTAGTACCACAACTAATTACTAAAGCTTGCTCCTTAAAAAAGCTGGGCAACCATTTAGTCTCTACGGGAGAATATACTTCAATTTTACCTTGCATTTCATTGATCAAATCACGAGCAATTACTAACCCTAATCCTGTTCCAGGAATATTTGTTTTGGCTTTTTCTCCTCGATAATTTCGTTCAAATAAATGTTCTAAATCTTCCGATGGAATGCCATAACCTGTATCGCTAACAGCTATAACTAACATTTCTTCAGTGTCACTATTAATTGATTTATCATCATGTAGTTGAGGAGCTAAAGTTGCTAGTTTAATATAAATACTTCCTTTGATAGGAGTATACTTTAAGGCATTATCAATAATATTACTTAAGACTTCTCGTAAAGCTTTATAATTAGCCTTGATGGTTGGTAAATTATCAGGAAAATCAACTTGTAAATTTATATTGCTTTCATTAGCAATTGCTTTGGCAGAAACTAGTAAAGGATCTAAAACTTGTTGTACATAAACTGGTTCTAAAAAATTAGCTCCAGGTAGAAGTCGTAGAGGTTTAGATTTTTGATTAGCTTCTTGATAAACATCTATTATTTCTTTATTTGGAGTTGTGCTTTGAAAATACTGACCTTCAGCAGGAATGCTTAATATTTCTTCCTCAATATCAACAGTTCTATCAATTTGTTCAATTAATTCTCTGAGACGATCACTTTCTCGTAAGATACTATTTGCTATATTCCAGTTTTTGTCTTTTGGTAAAAATCCTTTTAGCAATAACTTACCAAAAGTTCGTAGTGCAGTTAATGGGCTTTTCAACTGATGCAATATATTATGTATAGCATCAAATTGTTGGACTTGCAACTTTTGTTGTTGCTGAGATTGTTGCTTTAACCATTGAGAGCGTTGATCTAAAATGCAGGCTATAGCAATAGTACGAGCGACTTGTTGAATTTGAGTTTTTTCTTTTTGGTTCCAGGGCCGGTCTTCTCTTGCTGTTACAAGCAATCCCATAACTACCCCATCATGGATTAAAGGTAAAACAATTTGACATTTTTGCCAAGGATGACTTTGCCATCCAGGATTTGATTCTGTTGTATGGTTACTTGATTCTAAAATCAGAGAATTTTTGTTGATCGTCAAGGGTGCTGCTGACAACTTCGGAAGATTATCTAATGTTGGTATTTCTGAGGTTATTTTTAAAATTGAAGTTCCTTCCCCATCTTGGGTTATTTCTGGATATACGATAATGGGAACTAGTTTCGCGTTACCCCCTTCTGCCAGTTTCTCTGTTAAGTAAACTATGCTTAAAGTCGCACCCCAACTAGATAGGATAGATATCTGGGTTTTACAAAGTCCAATAAATTCTATACTTGTGGGCATTAGGATTAGAGCTATTTATGGTATCTTTCACTGGACATCAAGTTATTTTAGATTTTAGAGAAAAAAGCATATACTTTGTATCAAAATATTAAAAACACTTGAATTATTCAGTTAAAGTTTGTATAATTTTACCAAATTCGGTTAGCCATAACTACACTCATCGGGTAACACACAGGAGGTAAGGAAATTGGCTAGAAGACGTAAGCGCAAAAGTCGTCGAAGACAAGAAGGACGCAGAATACTGGAGCAAGTAACTCAGTATAGTATTGAAAGTGGTGAAGACAAACCAGTCACTGCAGCTCGCAAGTTTATTCATGCACAAGGTATTGTTCCACCTGCTGTACTTCTAGTTAGAAGAAATGAGCATACCACTGATAGATACTTCTGGGCCGAAAAAGGTTTATTTGGAGCACAGTACGTTGAAGAAAATCATTTTTTGTTTCCTAGCTTAAAAGTTTTGATGGAACTTAAAACACCAGAGGGAAAATAGGCACTTAATTCTACTCCAAGTAGAACTCAAGTATAACTTAAGTTTAAGGATGTTGCATTAAACGTTTTTCAATGGGTTGGGTTAGCTGGTATGTTTTTTTGAGTTACGAGCAACAAGTACTAACTTCTAATGAAATTAAGCAAGGTGGTAATGCTATATTGGCGTTACCATTTTATTTAGGGCTTACTGATTAATGATAAAAGTATTGACATATAAAAGTTTTGGCCTTATTTGATTGTCTAAAAGTAGCAGCTTTTTGGTGGTTTAAGCTGAAAAAGTTAGTATTTTGGGCTGACCATGACAAAAAAACAAAGGGACAAATAAAATATATTCGACTCCCTCCTCTAAATTCCCATTTCTCCTGACTACTGACTACTACTAAGAGCAAAAAGACTTTTGCGGCAAGCCCTGCTCATAACTTATCATTGGATCATTATTCTAGTTTTTCCCAAAAATCACTTTTTACTCAGGAACTTTAACCCAAAGGACAACATCTGAAGTTAAGTTTCTTGGTTTTCATTTCCAAATAGACCTAGGTTGTTAGTTTAATAGGATTTTTATATTTTATTCTTGGTATCCTTTCAAGCTGAAAGCTCTTTGTAAAGCTGCTAATTCATCCCTATGACCTGTTATGGAAAGTAAACTTTTGGTTGCAGAACCCTCGTTCAATATTCCTTCCAGTTTTATATCAACTTTTTCTGGACGTTGAGACTTTTGCCAATAAAAAATACCTGCTAAAGGCGATACCAAAACTAGCCATATAAAGTATTGACCAAATTCAGGAACCAACATTGATATAGCTAACCCAAAACATAAAGCACCTGCTGCTGCTAATAGTGTTAAGAAAAATACTAAGAACCAACTAGGACGAACTATTCCTTCAAATGTCAGTTTATTCTGAGCTACATTAACATCAACAATTCGGTAAGCACGATCACGAAAATATTTTCTTAGCTGCTTTAAAAGTGAGTCAGCTTCCTGTTCAGCTAACAATTTCAGATTTTTAGTCCGCGGTTTAACTGATGCCTTAATAAAAAAAACTAGACCAATGCTAGATAAAAATGTCAGTATAAATGACGATATTAGAGCTGTATTATTCATATAACTTTAGATTTAAATGTTTTTATTTCATCTTTTTAAGCACAATTGACAACTAAAAAAATACTAGCTGCTTTGTGATAAATATTAGTTAGAGCCTAACAAGTACATTTTATATTAAACAATCCTGTTTTTTATCTTTATCGCTGCGTTTACATCACGGCCCATTACTATACCACAGTGTGGACAATAAATATAGAGTGTTGTAGTTCACCCTATTTAAGGCAGTACTTAAATTAAACACTCATTAACAAAAATATTTTTCTATATTTTTAGTAACTAAATTGGTGCCAAAATCTTGTCAAGCCTATAGCTGGAGGTCGTCCTTAGAAAATAATCTAAGACATTTTCCAATATCCTATGGGCGAAGATTTTTTAGATTAGCTAAATTGGATTGATGCCTAACATAGCTTGTAGAGTTAAGCTCAGAAAAGCTAATGTCCCAATAATTAAGCCAATGAGAGCGATCGCCGTAATAGGTTTATTGAGAAGTGGCTTCAGTTGTTCGAATAGAAAGAAGAATATACCAAGGGTTATGGTAATAAAGTACCGTGGGTAGCGAGAGACATTGTTAAAAAATTCTTGCATGGTTTTATTAAATAAAAATTCAACTCTACATAATATTTAGTTTAATATCTGCTTAGTCAATTTGTGACCAGATCCAAGATATCCATCCTTTTACAGTAGAAGCGCGTCTATCTATTGTTGTATTTCCAATTTTTAAAGAACTTTCATACATAAGTTTAGTAATCGTTTTTTTTGAAGGGATCCCCCCAATTTCTAGAGAAAACTTACATGCTTGATAAAATACTTTGTGCGCCAAAATTTTTTCGATTAACTTTAAATATTTCAGCTTATATGGTTGAAGCAAAATATATTTTGCTTCATCGGTTAATGTGAATATTTTTTCCTGTTTTTGTATAAGTCCTAAATATTTTCCAGCACTTGTATAATAATCTGTTTGCCTCTTATCAAACTGATAATTTTCTGTAATCTGATTTGGAGTTAAACCATTTTCTAGTAGCAGGGATATTAAGTCTATTAGTCTATCAAATTTATCTGCTTGTGGAAATGGTATTTCTTGCGGCTCAGGAATATTTTCAATCTGATTTAGTATTAAGTGTAGCTCACTTCTTTGTATTTTTTTTGAAGCAATGGTATAATTTTTCTGTTCTCGTAAAGTGATAGAGCTATAGCCTAATGTATCTATAAATTCATAAATAAAAAAGCTGAAAATGTCGTTGGAGTAAGTCATCAATACTGGTACAACTTTTTTACTAATCTTTTTTGACCATAATCTATAAGGATAATAAAGTTGTCTGATTAAAAAATCCTCAACTTTGTAGTTTTTAGCTTCGATTAAAATTAAAAAATTATCAGTTTCAAAACCTCCATCTATTTCACACTGAGAATTAGTAACATTAATTTTATATAGCTGGTTGTTAATAGAATTTTTAATGTAAAAGTCAAAGATTCCAGTAGACATTCTACCAGAAACAGTAAATTTAGTTTTTGACCCAAATAAGTCATGGAGGATACCTATATTAAATGCACAAAGTAATGCAGAATTTTCAGAATATAAATTAGTATAATCTATGGTTTCTATTTCTCTGGGAAACTGCCAAGGAAGAGTTTTGATTTTCAGGTTATATTTAACTGGAAAATGTGTACAAAAGTGACCAATAATATATTGAGAACGAGAAAGTGGTAAAATTGACAAATTATTATCTATAAATATTTTTGGTAAGTTAACGACATGGTCAAATTTTGCCATAAGTCTACTTTCTCGTTCCTGATTAATTTGAGATGTTTGTATTTTGAAACAGCCATTTTTACTGACTTCCTCTAATATTTGATATGTGTGAAATAAATTTTCCCATGAAACATCATTTTTAGTCATATTTAATCTTGGCTATGCTGAAAAATTCAACACTATAATTTCATTTATTCTCCCTCTTTTAAATCCTTTAGAATTAATACTTCTTACAGCCTTTACTACTTTGATTTTATCCTGATAATCTTGATACAAATTCATAATAAAATCTGTTTGAGAATTACTTAAAATAACCAGGCAACCTTTCTCTGTTAATTCATCAAAAACTTGCCTTAATCTTTTCTGTTCATCCTTGTTAAAGCCATTGATATCATATCCTGTGAAAGACGATGTATTAGAAAGAGGATCGTAAGGGGGATCCAAATAGATAAAGTCACCTTTTTTAGCATCTCTAACTGCTTCAGCAAAATCACTATCTAATATCTTAACTTTAGATTTAGATTTGTTCAAATAAAGACTCACAGATTTTAAAACAGCTTCATCTAAAATATTAGGTTTTTTATACCTACCAAAAGGAACATTAAACTGCCCATGAGAATTTACTCTAAATAAACCATTGTAACAAGTTTTATTCAAATAAATAATTCTGGCTGCTTTTTCTACTGCTGAGAGACTTTTATAGTTTTTGGGTGAACGATCTAAATCTCTAACTTCGTAAAAATAATCAGCATTATTATGTTTTTCATGTTTTCTTAACTCTTCAATCAAATTATCCAATGAATCTCTAACTACCTTGTAACAATTAATTAATTCCTTATTTTGATCATTAATAACTGCTCTGGTTGGTTGCAACTCAAATAAAAGTGCTCCTCCACCAATAAAAGGTTCATAATATGTACATTTCTTTAGGGATTTTTGGTTGATATATTTTGTTAATTCAGGTAATAATTGTCTTTTGCCTCCTGCCCATTTCAAAAAAGGTCTAACTACTGGATTTTTGCGCACTAAAAAATACCTCTATATGTCATAATAAGACGAAAGCACATAATTTTTTTGCTGCTATTATTTTACTGACAGCACTTTCAGTTTTTCTGAGGTAAACCCACATCGTTAAGATGCATACACTAAATGATTTTTACCATTTACCCTGTACATAATTTTCCTAAAATCTGCTGTATAAAATAAGAAAATTAATCTCTTGAAACAGGTTTATATTTCTCAAATCATAACCCATTTCCAATTAAAATAAATGGTGCCCAATAATAAGGGTGACTATACTCACTATTCATCATAGAGATTTGTGCCTTCTGTAATGCTGCTAACTTACTTTCTCCATTCTTCAAAGCTGTATAAAAGTCACTCATAAACTCTTGAGTACCTTGGTCATCAACTCGCCATAAGGTTGCTATACTTGCTGCTGCTCCAGCTTCTTGTATCTTATAACCAAAACCGAGTATTTCTTGACCATTTGCCATCTCTTCTCCCAAAGCAGTTTGACAGGCGCTCAAAACCAATAACTCTACATCTTGTAAATTCCAATTTTCCACATCTCGTAAAGTAGCGAGAACACCATCTCCAAATAATATAAAAGATTCTTCTGGATGACCATTTATAAAAGCAGAATGAGTAGCAAAATGTACTATATTATAGCTATTCATTTCTGATTCTACCACTTCTTTAGTAAAAGCATTGCCTAACAATTTATTGGTATCAAAAAATATCTTTCCTATTTCCTCTACTTCTACTCCAGCAAAGGGTAATGATTCAAATTCAAATTTTTGTTTACCAACTTGAAAATTATAACTTCCCTCTGTTAAAGCACCTGCTAAAATTTTAGGTTTAAATCTTTCTCTAGGCTCTAAGTCCATTAAACTCGCAGCAGTAATATTATTAATTTGAAACCTTTCTGCTAACCATTTTTTTCCATCATGTATTGCAGCTAATGGAATATAACGTAGTTTATGGTCAGGTGCATAAATAATTGTTTTAGCTTGAGTAAGTTTGAGGTGAGTTTCTATAGGTTTAATCAACCAATTATATAGCTTTAATCCTTCCTGCATAACTATTTGATTAGATTCTTTTTTATTTGTTAATTTTCCTCTTAATCTAAATATAGTTTGATTAAATTCTTTCCGATTTACTAAAACAGTGCGATGAAATGGTGGATAATTAGCACTAACTAATACTAATTCTAATCGGTTTTCCAAAAGTAATGGATATAAGACCACAGTATTTTGTTGCTTATGTTCCTTTAGTTCAGACTGCAACCAAAGTGCTATATCTGAACTTAGCTTTTGACTACTAGAATTTTTATCTAGTTCTGAAACTATAGATTTTACTTCTTCACTATCAAAAAATTGCTGAACTTTTACTAATTTTTCCTGTAAGTAATTTGGATTTTTTCTATAGCTTTTAGTAACTTCATCTATTAGCTGAGTATACTTTTCCCAAAACGCTTGTTCTGACTCTAGCAATGGCACTTCACTATATTCATATTCATCAGCTTGTAAGCTCCCGATATATTCAAATGTCTCTTGTACTTGTTGTAAATCTAAGATTTGGTGTGCTTCTAAAGCACGTTTTTTTTGGAGCAATAAGTCAGATAAATTACGATATATTTCACTAATACTTTCTATATATAAACTTTTCTGTTCTACTGGTAATTTTTGCAAATCTTTCCTAATGTTTTCAGTAATATTAACTGATTGTTTATAGAAAATTATTGCTAATTGATATTGATTATTTTTTTCTAATAATTTACCTATATTAGCAAGAGTAATTCTTTCTTTATATTGATACCCAAGCTGTCGTTCAATCATCAAAGCATTAGTCAAAAAAATTAGAGATTCTGAATATTTATCTAATTCTCTATAAAATATGCCAATATGATGAAGAGTACTTGAGTTATCATAGTTATCACCGATTTCTTCTTGAATAGCTAATGCTTCTTGATGATATTTTAATGCCTCAGAATATTTTTCCTGTTCTCGATAAGTTACACCTATATTGTCTAGGGTTTTTGCTATACCAATATTGTCTTGATTTTTCCGATAAAATTCTAAAGCTCGTTCATAATGTTCTAAAGATTTAGAAAATCGTTTTAAATGGTAATAAATTTTTC
>JAKQYG010000104.1 GCA_023356515.1 Trichodesmium sp. MAG_R04
TGAAATTAACCGTGCAATTCTTCATCTAACTGATAAGCTAAATTATTTACAACAATTTAATTTTGAGTTGAGTAAATTAGAGTCAGTTAGAAAGTCAAGGCTAGCAGAAACTCAGCTAATATTAGGACTACGACTAATTGAAACAGGTCAAACTCAAAAGGGAAGGCAGATGGCTTGGGAGCAAAAATCTTTCTCCCCACTAAGAGCTTGGACTGGGCTAGCATTATCTATATTACCTATAGAAATTCGCGAGCTTGCTTTCAAAGTTATACGTAGGTTATACAGTTAAAAGCCCACTACTGGTGAAGTAGACTAAGTTGTCTGACCATTACTTATAAGACTTCTTGAGAAAAGGTTCTTCAACCTTAATGTTCCCATTCCAAAATCAATATTTTTGGAGAGGTCTAGTACTTATACTTGGGGTTAAATAGTTGCGGGATGATAATGAAATACCTTCAAAAACTAAGTTTTAGCTTAGTAATTACAATGGTTTGAAATGATAAAGGTCTATTAAATTTCTATAGGCTGAAACTATTGATAGATCACGACAAACTTTTTGGCACATATCCAAATCATCCCATGGTTTTACAAATCCTAATACTTAACTCTTAATACTTAGGATTCAGCTAATCCTAACTAGCAGCAGCATCAGCTTCCCGAAGAGCTTTGAGAATTTCAGGGCGTTTCATCCGCGCATAACCACGCAATTTCCGCTCTTGGGCAATTTTCTTAAGTTGTCTGAGTGATTTAGTATCGTAGTCATCAACAGGTTCAACGTGAACTTCTGCTTCTACCTGAGGTGCTGAGTTACCTCTAGTAGTTTTTTTAGTACTTGTTTTTGTGGGAGTCCCTTCCCCCTGAGATCCTGAGCTACCTCTAGTAGTTTTTTTAGTACTTGTTTTTGTGGGAGTCGCCTTAGGCTTGGTTGTGGAAGATGGTTTGCTGCTCTTAACCTTTGTTGTCTTGGGTACTGTCTCAGTTTTAGCTTCTACCTCTACGCTAGAATCTATATCTGGCATTGCCTGCAACTGACGTCGAACTGTTGATACTTGAGTTTTTAAGTCATCTTCCAGGTCTTTAATTGACAAGGAAAACTGATTAGAAAACTGATTAATTGACAAGGAAAACTGATTAGAAAACTGATTAACTGTTTTGACCATCCCTTCCAATTTTTTCTCTATTTGTTTATCAAGATCGTCAAGTTGTTTTGATAATAATTCCATTTTCACTCCTGTAAAACTAGATGTTGTCTTTTTAGTTACTGAACTTGTAATTTTTTTTACCAATGTTTCAACCTTATTATGAACTAAATTTTCTAGGTTTGTCATCATTTCCTGAACTGCTCAATTTGAGCAATATCAGTCCTTTGCTCTTGCATTGACATACTCTCCAGCTTGAAAGCACGGAGATTACTACCGAGTCAAAGCTCTTCAGCGGGTTGACGTTTCATAGGTTACTAATACCTTGGTGGTCATCTGGCGCTTCCCTCCACGTCCACTTTTTGTATCCGAATGTCCTTCGCCAACTAATATATGTATTGCTGCGTTTTCGTCCCGGCTATGTTTACCGCCACAGTTAAGATATTCTCAGTCTTTTACTGAAAGATTGAATTTGTCTTCATGGAAACCGCAGCACGACGATATCTAGGATGTTGGTTCTCAACGACTAATTTCCTTGAAATCATGACCGTATTTTCCGCCTTTCCTTCTAGTAGCGTTCTAAATTTCCTCCAGCCTAAATCTAATATTGCTCTAGATGATTTAAGGTTTTTAATCATTTCAGAAACATTCAAATTTTCTAAAACAATTGTTTGGTTTTCATGAATTATTTGAGTTGATAATTTATATAGGAAATCGGTCCTGGCATCTTTCAATTTTTAGCTATTTTTAGTCTAGCTTTTTCATCTCGTTTAGATCCTCTCGTTTTGTTAGATAATAACCTCGCTCAACTTGTGATATTTTTTAAGCCGCTTTTGCAAAGGTTTGAGAGAATCAATTTTTTGACCATTACTCAAATATAGCAAAAGTTTTGGATATTAAATTTATATCTACTGAATCATTAGTTTTAGGTAAAGTCAAGTTTCTGGGTTAATTTCTAGTACAAAACTTAAGAAATATCTATTAACAAAGTTTTTAGTATACTATTTTTAGCTACGGTTGACAAACAAATTATGATCTTAGCAGCATTTGAATGTATGCTATGAGTTTAGTAAACACTTGTCAACTTCTATGTCGATTCATCTCATGCCAAATCAAAGACTATGGTTTGAGGCTTCTCGACGATTTAGCTAAATTAGCTAAAAGTCGATTTTTTCTGGCCATATTTTAGGTCGTGATCGCATAATTCCATTACAATGGCTCAAATTATTTTGTAACTTTTTTGCACAAAATAGTTAAGGCTTACTTAATTTAATTAATAATAGTATTAATTCGTTGATTTTTGCAAGAGGGGAACAGACGATCACATGAATATTAAATATCTTAAGTTTATTTTAAAATTACTGGGCTACAAAAACTATCAAGTCTCTATCAGTAAAATCCAGCTAGAGCCAGAAATGAAAGTTTCTGAACGGGATGAAATCTGTTACCAACTTTGCGATCAAGGGTTAGTAAAATTTACAAGGGAAGTTACAAAAATTAATATAGCACCCCTGGGAAAATTACTCCTAGATGGTAAAAAAGCTGCCAGTTCATTAACTGAGGAAGAGTTGAAATTGCTCAAGGCAACTGCTAAGGGTGCTATTGTTCCAGGGGAGACTGGTATAGCTGCTACTTATAGACAAGCTGTGATTAAAGATTTGCTAGACCAAGATTTGATTGAAGTTGTTACTCAAAAAATTAAAGAAGTATGGCTAACAGAAAAAGGAAAGGAATTTTTGTGCCAAGAATACTCATCCCACAGTACTGCAAAAGAAATATCGTTGAAAATGTTAAGTGATTATCTCCAATTAATGCGTACAAATTACCATAAGCAAAAAAAACAGGTGTTTTCTGGGGGTTCAGACAAGAAACCCACTGACTCTGAAATTTTAGCCATGATTAAGGATTTAGACCATAAGCTAGGTACAGATAACTACTTACCAATTTTTCATCTACGAGAAAAGCTACAACCATCCTTATCTCGAACAGAAGTAGATCGAGCACTCTACCGTTTAGAAAAAAGTGACCAGATAGAATTAAGCTCCCTACAGGAGGTAAGATGCTATACACTAGAACAAATTGAAGCAGGTATCCGTCAAAACATTGGCGGACGTTTATTTTTTATCATTCCCTACTAATAGGAAATTTAAAAAAGATTGTTACAGTAAAAAAAGGGATAGATAGGGAGATTCTGTGCCACGCCCTTAGGCTTTTGTTAGTAGGGAAAACCCTTGCTATCTATTAGATTTTCTTGCATGGCAACATCCAAGTCTTCCCTAAATACAAAAAAATTAATGTAGCAGTCTTCTTTCAAACTGGTATAAATTTTCCTATATCTGCTATCGTAATTTTTTAACCATTCTTAAAAATATGAACGATTTATATTATGACATCTATAGATAAAATTATTCAAAGAGAACTTAATCCTTTCGATCCTGTAACTCTTTATACCATTAATTTTTGGCAAGAGCAGCAAAATTCTAGTCTGAATGTTGATTCTATTCATCAAAATATTATCACTGACATAGAAACGGTGCTTGAGCTGGTTGCTCAGGAACATCATCCCCGTACTTTGATACTTACGGGTGACTCTGGTTCTGGTAAAAGTTACCTTTTAGGAAGAATCAAAAAACTATTCAACAATAAAGCTTTTTTTGTCTATGTCAATCCTTGGCCTCATAGTGATTATATTTGGCGACATATTTTGCGCCAAACTGTTGACTGTCTGATGAAAACTCCGGATGGTCAAACTGATTCTCAGCTCTTACTATGGCTTAAAAATCTACTAAATTTCCAAAATAGTAGTTTGCTCAAAAAAATTACTGGCGAAAGAAGAGTATTCATTAGA
Organism: Trichodesmium sp. MAG_R04; assembly: GCA_023356515.1. Lineage (GTDB taxonomy): Bacteria > Cyanobacteriota > Cyanobacteriia > Cyanobacteriales > Microcoleaceae > Trichodesmium. The sequence goes on from JAKQYG010000104.1 coordinate 3,988, forward strand.
AACCTCAAGGCAATTTACCCTTCTGGGATTTATAATCCTAATGATTTTTTCAGTGCCCTCTATTATCTACTAGATAATGAATATAGCTCTATTGCCTGTGAATGGTTGCGGGGTGATGATTTGGATGAAGGCGATTTTAAAAAATTGGGGATTAAAAGTAGTATAGATTCTGAAGACTCTGCCCAAAAAATTATTACTAACTTGGGAATTATTTCTGCTGCATCTCAACCTATTGTTTTATGTTTTGATAATCTTGATAATATTCCTCGCTTGTTAAATGGAAACTTAGATTTACAAGCATTATTTAATGTTAATTCTAGTCTTCATATTCACTATCCACAAAATTTTCTGATAATTATTAGTATTATTACGAGTACCTGGAAGCAAAATTCTGAATTGATTCAACCAGCGGATAAAGCCAGAATTAATGCAGGATATTTCCATTTAAAACCAATTACTTTAGAACAAGGTGAAGCTATATTAGCAGCTCGCTTAAATCCTTTGCATTCCCTGGCAAAAGCAAAGCCTAAATCAGCTATATTTCCTTTGTCAAAAGAAATATTAGAACAGAAGTTTCCCAGAGGAAAAACTCTACCTCGAAATATATTGGAATTAGGACGTAAGGAATATGAGCAGTACAAACTTAAATTATTGAATCAGACACAGAATAGTCAAGATTTAACGCCAGAAAAACAATTGACGATTTTTAAGTTGATTTGGCAAGACAACTACAAAAAAACTCAGAAAAAAATTAGCAACATTACTGATTTAGCAGTACCAGAATTAATTCGGATGTTAGAAGAAGTGTTCAATGCTTTACAGTGCCAGAAAGTAAAAACTAAATTATTAAGTGGGAAGTATGCCAGCTATTCTTTAAGTTATCAAAAACAAAATCAAGAGCAAATTATTGGTGTGGTTTGGACAGAAGATCCAAACATGAATAGTTTTTACAATACGATGAATGCTTGTCAGAAAGTAGTGAATCAAAAGTTATGTCAAACTTTATATTTACTGAGAGCTGCTGAGGTAGGAAATGCTGAAAACCTTAGCTATAAAATATATAGAAAAATTTTCCAAGGTAGGTCAAAAAATATTCATATTAAACCTAATTTGGAATCGGTACATTTCTTGGCTACATATCATAGTTTGGTGAATGCTGCCCTAGCTAATGAGTTAGTTATTGAAGGTAATATTATTGATATAAAAGAGTTTGAAAAGATAATTTTTGATTCACAAATTTTAAATCCTTGTAGCTTATTACAGGATTTGTCTGTAGTTGTTTCCACAGATACTCAAAAACAGCAAAAGGAGCTAGATTTAGAAGAGATAAAGGATTTTGTGTTAAATTTAATTAGAAAACAAAGTTTTATGGAACGTGACAGTGTAATTGAAGATACACTAAATCAATTTGTTAAGATAGAACATTCAACAATTGATATAATAATAGCAGAGCTTGAGGGAGAAAAAAAAATAAAAATTATTGCTCCTACATCGAAATTAGATGAACAATTAGTTTGTTTTGTTCCTGGTTAAGAAGGAATTTTTAATTGATGATTAGGATGATTCACTAGAATTAAGTGGCTATGCCAAATCAACAAAAAAAACGCAGAAGGTAGAGGGCAGAAGGGATTCATGGGAAGCATCAGGTACGAACCTTCTGGCGATCAAAGGGAGTGAGGATTTAAATCCTCGACTAAACTTTAATTGAGTGGCTACCGTTCAGGATGGCTCAGAATCCCCTCTTGAAATTCACCTTCTGCTTTCTCAATTCCTTGATTTTCTTCCCTGTGATTCTTACAATATAGGCTTGTTTAGTAACCTAGAGTAGATACTTAGGGTTTGCTGAAAAAGTTTTTTTTCAGGAGTAGGGGATCCTTCACAGGGGCAGGTTTTTTTGAGAAATGGTATAAGGCTTTCAAGAACCAAGAAGTTGAATGACGTAAATACTTTCCCTATATAGCTTTAATCGTTTTTCTGTACAAGAAACCTACCCCTGTGAAGAGTAGGTAGGGGTGTTGCAGGTAACCTTCCTAGATGCTAGTAATTAGGAAAGCAGGGAATAGAAAATGAAGGGAAAATTATACCTCAGTAAGGAACATCAATTAGAATAATACCGGAAATTTGGAGTTTGTGCCTGCGAAATCCCTTGAACGTAATTAATTTTCTCCGGCTTTATTTTCCTCTCATTCCTTACTAAAAATTGTTAGTTACGTTAATTGCTTGAAAAAAACAGGAAAATCAAAATAGTCTTTCAATGCCAAGAAGTAATAAACCACAATTACAATCTCCACCATTTAGTATTAATGATTTTAAAGTTGCTTTTGATTGCCCGCGTTTGTTTTATTTGAAACATAATTTTGGAGGCGATTATTCATTTTTACCAAAAGATTATATCCAAGAAATTGATAATGCTTTTCTTGATTTAGCTAATCATTTGATAAATATGATTTGGCAAGAATCTAGAATTCAAGTTTTGTTTACAGGGAAATTTGAAGGGTTGGTTGTAGGAGCGATCGCCAATCAAATACAACAATTATTTTATGAGTTTATTTTCTTTCCTTATTTACAAACCCTTATTAAAAATGATTCTACTTTAGGAACGGCACTATATCAAGTTTGGCAGGTATTAACTAAACTAATTTTTAATATATCTGAAATTATTGTTAAAAATAGGCGTTACTGCCATGAAAATGTTGTAGTTCGTCGCACATTAATTACGGCAGAAATCCCACTAGATTATACTTTTAAAAAACCATATAGTAAGATTCAAAAATTAACGGAAAAAGTTAATAATTTAATTTTTGATTTTGAGTCTCGCCGTTTATATATAGTTCATTATCAAACTTATGAAACTGTAGAAGCATTCTCTCAGTTAATGGCGCTTGCTCTCTATAGTTTTTTACTGAAACAAAAGAAAAAAGTTCCTGTTGATGCTATTGTTTATTGGGTTTTGCCTAAGCTGGGAAAGTATAATCACTCATGGGAAAAGCTGGAGAATATGGTGGAGAGTTTAGTTCCCGGTAAGTTAGAGAAGATGCAAGAGTGGTTAAAATGGGAGAAGTTTCAACCTGAGCCACCTCCACCTACAGAGAAAGAGTATTTGTGTGATATTTGCCCTCAGAAGGAAAAGTGTCAGAGTTTTTTTGAGAGGGGTAAAGTAGAGGGGTAAATCAAATCATAAGTTAGAATTCAGAATTTATTAAGGAAGAAGAAAGAAGGAAGACCGGAATTGGTTATGAATATTGAGAAAAAGGATAGTTTATAGTAAAAATGAAAATCATAATACCATTTCTCCATGAAGTTGCGCTTAATAATAGATAACAGCTACCAGTATAGCACTCGAAGCAAAGGTTAGGACATTACTAAATGCTAAAATTCAGTCAGAGATTACTTCTGACTTCTTACTTACCCGTAGTGCGATACTTCGACTGCTATAAAATTCAGGTCTAGCTAAGTAATTATTAAGCGCATTGTTCACAGAAATGGTATTAGGCGTTCGCGGAGCGTCGCGTTAGCCGTATTGCATAAAGCTATAGTAAAGATAGTCAAAATTATCATGCACTCATGCACTATATATAGCGCCTTTGTGTAAGTCCTGACCAATAAGAGTAGATAAGGACGTTGCATGCAACGTCCTTATAAAGGAACAGGGAATTATAGAGAAGGTAGTCGAATGTATTTGTCCCTTAATTTTTCTGCCATGGGAGCACCAAAAATACTAATTTTTTTAGTCTTGAAGGACCAAAAACTAAATACTTTTTTCGAACCTAAAAATGCTAAAACCTTTGTTTTTCAATATTTTTTTCCTCTTTCCTAACTTGAATTAATGGGAAGTTTTGCTAAACATCATGTTCTTTAAAAGTTAGATAAAATTTGGTCTTATCATATAAATGACACTTATCTGTTATTTCTTTGATTAAAGACCAAGAAAATTTAGTTTCATAAAGTTTATCTCCCCAATTATCTTTCAAAATTTGATGTGCTTGTCTCAAATTATATGAAGGAATTCCTGTTGAGACATGATGGGGAATATGTACATTAATATCATGGCAAAGAAACTCTACCCAACGGGGATAATCACAATGTACTGTACCAAATAGTTGAGCTTCCAATTCATTCCACTCTTCCGCAGGAGTAAAGGGAATTTCTGGTACTGTGTGGTGAACAATAGTAAATGTACTCATCCAGAAATGGTAGACTAACCAGGGCATTAACCAAAACTTGGCTAAACCCCATAGACCAATTGTAGCTATTAATAAAGGAAAGGCGATCGCGCTAAACCCAAAAACTACCAATGCAGAAAACTTGATATTTTCCCTATCCTTTTTGTCAAATTTTCTCCAATCAAAATGCACAAGTGCCCAGTGAGCAATAGAAGCTAACCACCAAAGTTTACCACGCATAAACCTATACACTAACTGCATAAAACTACTAGCAGCCTTATAATTTTCTGGATACCAAGGTTGCCAAGCATTGTCTTCACCCATCTTATTCGTATGTTTGTGGTGATGATTATGGCCTATTCGCCAACCATGAAAGGGATAAATTAAGGGTAAAAACATCAAGTGACCAACTAGATCATTTACCCACCTACGTTTAGCAAAGGAACGATGGCCGCAGTCATGAGCAATGACAAAAAACCCCGTTAATGCAGTGCCAGTGAAAATCCAAAGTAGGGGCAATAGAAACCAAGGTGTAATTATTAGCCCCCAATAACCTAAAACAACCATAAATATATTGGTTATCACCATTGTCCATGTTTTCCATCGATTTTTGATGAAAACTTCACTAGGCAGAGTTTTGACAATATCTTTTATCTTTAGTTGGTGGTTTTGAATATTAGAATTTTCATGAGCGGATGCTCCAACTAATACAGTCATAAATTGTTTAAGTTTCCCGTTTTTTTTAATAATTATGCAGTAAATTTGCGATTCAACTATTTGGAAGGTCAGGGAGTTAGTGTACAAATCTTAATGGAACTTAGATATTTTCTGGATAGAACAATGTTTAAAAGTCATTATAGGCAAGGGAATTACGGCAAAAGCCTAAAAATGAATAGAACCTTTGGTAATAAAGGAATCATTCATTTTTTCAGTAAAAACTTTTATCCATCTATAATTTGAGCCTATTTTTTACTACTGTTTTGTGTAAGTCCCATTAGTTAGTAAGTTTTATTTGTTCAAAACAACCCTGCATGTAGCAAAACTCTTCTTTTATATATAGTGTATTTTTTGTAATTAGGGTCTGCTGAAAAAGTATTTTCAGGGAAGAAGCAAGGGGTAGTAGATAGAGAATAGGAAATCAGAAGTTAGGAGAAATGGCAATTAAAGAGGAGAGAATAGCCAGAATTGTCCCTTGTTTTTTGCCATAGTCAGCCCAAAATCCTAGCTTTTTGAGTAAGAACAACTGATTTTCTAGTACTTTCTGCGACCCGAATCAGCCTAAAGCCTTTCTCTACCAATCCTTTTAGAATTAATCAGCAAGCCCTAATTATTTTATATATTCACACTGCCAATTGATTGACTTATTTTTTAACCTGTAAGACCAAGTTTCGTTCTCTGATGGTTCGTAATTCTAATAAGAGAGTTTCTATTTCTGCCTCAAGATGAAGCAATTTAATTTGTTGATCTGTTTGATATAAGGACTTCATCTTTTCTGAGGCAAGGGTTTGATTGGTTGATTTTCCTGAAGCATTTACTCTTGTAGCAGTATCTAAAAAAGGATAAGATCTGGACAAACTAGATGTGCTCTCAGAAATCAGTAAGTTACTAGCCATTTATACCCACTTAAAATTATTTTTCTTTAAGATTATAGATTATAATAAGTTAAGCTATTTAAACTTAATTCAATCAAAATAATCTCCAAAAATTAATTAGGATTTGGGTTAAAAATTAGCCAATACTAGACAGTGCCGAAAATCTTGCCGCTTTTTGGGAATAGTTAATAGGCCATGGGCCATGGTTAATCGATGAAGAAAAGTTCTAAGGCTGATTTACCCCCTTGCGAAGTATCAGCTTATAATTCATCTAATTCTAGTCTGAAGAGTAGTTAAAGTAAACAATTCAAAACTTTAAAGATGACCTTAACATTGTCCCCTTCTCAGTTAAAATTACAAAGTTGGCCGGGTTTGATCGAGGCTTATAGATCCTATCTACCGGTGACTGAAGAAACTCCTGTGGTGTCACTGCAAGAAGGCAATACTCCCTTGATTCCTGTGCCAACGATCGCCCATCAAGTAGGTAGACAGGTAGAAGTATTTGTTAAATATGATGGCCTTAATCCCACAGGTAGTTTCAAAGATAGGGGCATGACTTTAGCCATATCTAAAGCTAAAGAGGCAG
>JAKQYG010000105.1 GCA_023356515.1 Trichodesmium sp. MAG_R04
AGAACCAGCTTCATCTATCAGGTCAATAGCTTTATCCGGTAAATAGCGATCGCTAATATAACGGTCTGATAACTTAGCAGCAGCTTCCAAAGCAGTATCCAAAATTTTTAATTTATGATGTTGCTCGTAACGTTCTCTTAAACCATATAATATCTCAATAGTTTCATCAATAGAAGGTTCACCCACCATTACTGGTTGAAAACGACGTTCCAGAGCTGCATCCCGTTCAATGTGTTTCCGATACTCATCAAGAGTAGTCGCTCCTATACACTGTAACTCCCCACGAGCCAAAGCCGGCTTCAAAATATTAGCAGCATCAATGGCCCCTTCAGCAGCACCAGCTCCAATTAGAGTATGAACCTCATCAATAACTAGGATAACATTACCCGCAGAGCGAATTTCATCCATAATTTTCTTCAGACGTTCCTCAAACTCACCTCGGTATTTAGTTCCAGCAACCAATAGACCAATATCTAGAGTAACTACCCGCTTTTCTTCCAGAATATCTGGTATATCATTATTAGCAATACGTTGTGCCAGACCCTCAGCGATCGCTGTTTTTCCCACACCAGGTTCCCCAATCAAAACTGGATTATTCTTAGTTCTACGACCTAGAATTTGAATTACTCGTTCTATTTCTGTTTGCCTTCCCACCACTGGGTCCAACTTACCTTCAGATGCCATTTGAGTAAGATTTGAACCAAACTCATCAAGAGTAGGAGTTTTCGTGCGTCCACCCCCACCACCAGCAGTAACTTCTGCTGTTTCACCCAACATTCGAATCACTTGGGTACGAACTTTAGAGAGGTCTACTCCTAAATTTTCCATAACTCTTGCAGCTACTCCTTCTCCTTCTCGAATTAAGCCCAATAGTAGATGTTCTGTACCAATATAGTTATGTCCTAATTGCCGTGCTTCCTCCAAAGATAATTCTAAAACCCTTTTAGCTCTAGGAGTAAATGGGATTTCCACTGCTACAAATCCCGAACCACGGCCAATTATTTTTTCTACTTCAATCCGAGCATCCTTGAGATTAACACCCATAGATTTCAGGACTTTAGCTGCGACTCCTGTTCCCTCTCCAATTAAACCCAGGAGAATTTGTTCTGTCCCCACAAAGTTATGTCCCAAGCGGCGAGCCTCTTCTTGGGCCAACATTATTACTTTGATTGCTTTTTCGGTGAAGCGTTCAAACATAATTTATTCCTATCTCTAATAATTGCTCTTAAGCTTATTCTAGCGTGACATTTTTATTAAAACTTTTTTCCATTTCTGGATATGAGGAATAAGTAAGGACGTTAGGTGCAACATCCCTACATAAGAATAGGGTCGTATATATTTGTCCTTTAATATTTCTGGCATGGAAGTGCCTAAAATATTAAATTTTTCAGCTTGAAGGACCGAAAACCAGGTGGTTTTTCCTACCAAAAAAGCCTAAGACCTTTATATGTCAATCCTTTAATATTTAAATTCATACAATGACATTTTAAATTAGCTTTACATAGCAATCCTAAATAGATTGTAACAATTCAAAAAGTAGAAATAACTCTATTGTAAGACCATGAGGAAAATTGAGTAACGCTTTAAGTAAATAAAAGAGAGAGCCAAAAAGGCATTACCGAATTAGCGGCACAACCCACTAGCGACCTTATTGGCTTAACCCTATAAATGAAATGTTAATTTTCGACTTTTAACTGACTCCGGCTAAATCAGCAAATTCATTCGGTCTATAGTGCATCCTAGACATTATGTACAGGTATGTCTAGTATTGTACAGGTTTTTGTCTTCTAGAAAAAGCTCTTCCCAACTCAATTCATAACCATCCATACGAGTAATAACTTCTCTATGCCATTCAGACAAAGTTTCCTCAAATTCCGGTTCATCCAGATGACCACGCCAAAGAATTAGAGCATCTTCCCCAGTTTGCTGATAATATCTCCGACGACGACCTACATCTTGAAAACCAAATTTATAATATAAGGACAATGCAGAAATATTAGAAGTTGCAACTTCTAATGTAGCTCGTTCTAAACCTTTTTCCCAAGCAGACCTCATTAAAGTGTATAGTAGTAATTTACCAAAACTCAAACGTTGGTATTGGGGATGAATTCCTAAAATAGTAATGTGTGCTTCTTCTAAAATAGTCCACAAACAACCGATACCAATTATAGACTGATGACTATAGTTAGTCTGCGACTGAAAGTTAGAGGATTTAAAGAAAACTTTCTTATTGCTATCTTCAGCATTTTGGCTAATCACTAAAATCAGCAGATCGCTATTAGGACTTTCTAACTCTCGCTGATAACCTTGAGCGCTCCAGAGTCCACCAAAGCAAAGTCTATCCAATTCAACCACACTAGAAATATGCTTTGGACTCATTTTTTGAATTCTAATAATGGCCATAATTAATTATAGTCTAAACTTTAGTTATTATTAAAAGCTGATGTTATTGTTTACGAAAGCTTAAATATTCAAGGATTGACAAAAAGCTGGTTGTGGTTGAGTAATTTAATTAATGATGCGATATGGAGGTCAATTCCTGTCTATTCTTGCTCTCAAAGCCGAAAATGCTGCCTTGGGCATACCAGCCAAGATTGCTCCAATTGTGGTGAAAAAGTCCCCAAAGAATTATCCAAAAGAACTCATTATTATCTGCACTGCGCTATAGTAATGAACCGTGATATAAACGCAGCAATAAATATCAGGACTTACCCAGAAAACTATATCTAGTAGGGGTTAACAGCTGTTAACCCCTACAGATTGTTTATATTTTCATATTTTGCGCAAGTCCTAAAATATAAAAAACAGGGCGGCAGGGCATTGAGTCCTTAAAGTTCGTGGAGCCCGAGGGAGTAACGGGACTGCGAAGGGAGAATATCACACTTATGTATCCGCTTAGTGTGGGAGTATGTCACATTTATAGATAGAATATTATATTAAACTGTAACTCTGTAAAGTAACCATGGTATCAACTCAATCTATAATAGACATCAGCTCTGGACTTCAATACTTGCCAAAATCAGCAGACTATGTTAGGGAAAGCTCACCCAATCAAGAACTTCTACCACTGACTGCTAAAGTTAACAATTTAGACCATTTAGAAATCGGAAGTTGGGATGTCCCAGCATTAGTTGAGAAATTTGGCTCACCTCTGTATATTGTAGATGAATATACTATCAGAACAGCTTGTCGTCAATATAGGGATGGACTTAAACAACACTATCCAGGAGAATCTTTGGTACTTTATGCTTCCAAAGCTTGGAGTAGTCTAGCAATATGTGCCTTATGTGGTTCTGAAGGTCTAGGTATAGATGTTGTATCTGGGGGAGAATTATATACAGCCATTAAGGCTGGTATTAAACCTCACAAAATATATTTTCATGGCAATAACAAATCTCTAGCCGAATTGACTTTTGCCATCGAAACAGATTGTTTAATTGTTGTGGATAACTGGCTAGAATTAGAAACATTAGCAGCTTTAAAAAACAAACAAAAAGAACAGGTAAATAATCCCACAAAAATACTGGTAAGATTTACACCTGGTATTGAATGTCATACTCATGAATACATTCGTACAGGTCATCTAGATAGTAAGTTTGGATTTGAAGCCAATCAACTAAATGATGTTTTTGCCTTCATAAGTAAAGAAGAATTAATATCACTGATTGGTATTCATGCTCACATAGGTTCCCAGATTTTTGAAGTTCAACCCCATCAAGATTTAGCAGATGTAATGATAGATGCAATGACAACTGCTATGACACATAATTTGTCAATCAAAGAAATTAATATTGGTGGTGGTTTAGGAATCCGTTATACTGAAGCAGATGACCCCCCTAGTATTGAAAATTGGGTTCATAAGGTTAGTACAGCAATAGTAGATGCTTGTAAGGCTAGGCAGTTACCATTACCTAAACTATTATGTGAACCAGGACGCTCAATAATTGGACCTGCCTGTATAACAGCTTATACTATAGGGGCTAAAAAACAAATTCCTGAAATTAGAACTTATATATCTGTAGATGGGGGAATGTCAGATAACCCTCGACCAATAACTTATCAATCAGTTTATCGAGCTGTTGTGGCTAATAGATTATCTGAAGCAACTACAGAAGTAGTTACTATTGCTGGTAAGCATTGTGAGTCTGGTGATATTTTAATCAAGAATTCTACCTTACCAGTAACTCAACCAGGAGATTGTTTAGTAGTTATGGCTACAGGTGCTTATAACTATAGTATGGCTTCTAACTATAATCGTTTGCCACGTCCAGCAGCAGTTTTGGTTGGTAACCAGGAAGTTAATGTAATTTTACAAAGAGAAACTTACCAAGATTTACTTAGTAAGGATAATTTACCAGAACGAATAGCAATATTCCAAAATTAACAATATGTGACTATATTTTTGTAGACTATCCCAACAATGTAAAAAAAATAAATCAAATGTTGACCCTAGATTAATAATTAAAGTTAAATGAAATCGGGTCTTAGTAATGACCCAGGCTTGATGAAGTCCTTATTGCTACATAGTATCGATATGAAATCCTTATTGCTACATAGTATCGATATTGGACTGGTTCTTGCTCTGATATATATGATGTTAATCATCATAGGGGAACGTCGTGCATTATGGATGCTTAGAGGCCTTATAGTTTTAGTGTTGGCTTCGGCTTTAAGTAATTGGGCTGGGCTAAAACTATTAAGTTTTACTCTTTACGGTTTAGTTATTGCCTCTGTTATGTCAATGGCAGTCATATTACAGTCAGAATTTCGTAGGTTTCTCGAACAGTTGGGACAGGGAGAAATCTTCCAAATGTTTGGACATAATCGTCGAGTTATGCCTGAATCAAATAATATTATTGATGAGATAGTAGAAGCAATCAAACAAATGTCCCAAAACCGGATAGGTGCATTGTTAGTTGTAGAAATCAATGGACTTATTGATGAAAGAGATTTTTCTGTACCTGGTGTAAAGTTGAATGCTGAACTTTCTAAGGAATTATTACAAACTATATTTCAGCCAAAAACTCTATTACATGATGGGGCAGTTTTAATTCGAGAACACACAATTATATCGGCTGGGGTAATTCTACCTTTGTCTGAGAAAATAGCTTCAAGGCAATTAGGAACTCGTCATAGAGCAGCTATGGGAATTACTGAACAAGTGGAAAGATGCCTCTGTATAGTTGTGTCTGAAGAAACTGGTTCTATCTCTCTAGCTGAAAAAGGAACTTTGAATCGACCTTTAACAAGCAATAAACTGAAAGAGTTACTAGAGGAACGTCTATTTCTATCAGGTAATGAAAAAAGTACAAAATCACTTCCTTTATTTAAAATTGGACGTCAAATAGGATCACAATTAATTTCATGGGTACTTCATCAAAGCCCGTCAGGCCCTCGAAAGAAAAGATGAATCAAGGAATTTGGTTACAAGATTTACCTGTTGATCTGGAACCAGAAAGGTTACCTCATCATGTAGCTGTGATTATGGATGGTAATGGTCGTTGGGCGCAACATCGCAACTTACCTCGAATAATGGGTCATAGAAAGGGAGTAGAAACACTTAAGGAGCTATTAAGATGTTGTAGAGACTGGGGTCTAAAAGCTTTAACAGCTTACGCTTTTTCTAGTGAAAATTGGGGAAGACCACTAGAAGAAGTGAATTTTTTGATGACTTTGTTTGAAAAAATTTTGCGCCAAGAACTACAAGAGATGATAGCAGAAGATATTCAAATTAGATTTGTCGGTAATTTAAGTTCTTTGCCTCTATCTTTACAAGCTGAAATTAAACACTCAATGGAAATGACTCGGCAAAGTCAGGGAATTAAATTTACTGTAGCTACTAATTATGGAGGACGTCAGGAAATTGTACATGCTTGTAAGGCGATCGCTACCCAAATACAAAAAGGTTTGCTTAAGCCAGAAGAAATTAGTGAAGGACTTTTTGAGAAATATCTTTATACTGTTGGTATTTCTCACCCAGATTTGTTAATTCGTACAAGTGGGGAAATGCGAATTAGCAATTTTTTACTATGGCAAATAGCTTATTCAGAAATTTATGTTACTGAAACATTGTGGCCTGACTTTAATCGCCATGAATTTCATCAGGCTTTGTATGCTTATCAGAAACGTGAACGTAGATTTGGTAAAATTTGATTGGCTCTAGTCCAACTAAGGCCCTGAGAAAATAGCTTCTTCAAGATCTCGTCGACTTAAAGAATATTTAAAAGAACGTTGAATATCAATACCATTAACACCTGCATCTACATAACGTATGGTAAGTTGATCGAGATCAAGTAATAATTCTGCTTTCCAATCAGGTTTTTCAACCCACCAACAGTGAAGTTTTGCAGGATTTTGTTGGCAACCATTTTCTTGAAGCCATTGCTCAATTTTTGGTAAAGGATGATTATATAGGGCAGTATCTGGGCTGGGAAAGTTCATTTGTGTTGTTTCTACAAAAAAATAAGGTTAATAGCCTCTTAATTTTAAGGCATGGGTCTATTTATTGTCACTAAAATAATATCCTGATACTATAAAACTCTGTTTCTTGCCAGTTACCGAAAATTTGGGTTTAAAGCCTCGCCCATAAGCGGGGGACTTTTTAGTTGATTTTTTTCCACAGGTTATATCCTTGTTGCTTTTTAGTTCACAAGAAATATATTAGTTGCGGGTGGGTATACCAAGACAAAAAACGAACAGGTCGGCCAGCAGCCAGACTATTGCCAAAGTCTCAGCTGCCTGCGAGATGTGAACCCGCCCAGGGGCTACGGCTCGGTAGGAAAACCAGTGCTTTTAGACTGGGGAGGATCTCAAGCTTGAATAGTTAACTCAGGACGTACAAGACCAATAATAATAGCTATTATCAAACAACCAAGGAGGGTTATTCCCATAATCAATAGGGCAAATAATTCACCCGCAGATAATGGTCTATCTTTACTATCTAAGTAACTAGATAAATTACTCCATTTTGAACCAGATACAACATGAGTATTCAAGTTAACTCTTTGCTCAAAATCATTTAGATATAAGTGCTTAATCTTTTTATCATATTCTAATCTTTTCTTTGAGTCTACTAAAGTAGCATAAGCTTCATTAATTTTCTGGAATTTAGCAGTAGCGATCGCTTGTGGCATATCTGCAGTATCTGGGTGATAATGCTTGCTTAATTCCCGATATGCTCTTCTAATTTCTTGATTAGATGCTTTTGGATGGAGCCCAAGTAAAGAATAATAGCTCACACCCAAAGAAGTATATTTTGACATTCTTCAAATTCTTGTGTCTGTTCTCTACTAAATCGATTTTTACCAATATAGCAATCCTATTTTATCCGTGTCAAAAATCCTGCCACTTTTAACAACCATTCTCTGTCTTCAGTCTTTTTAGCTTAATTAATAAAAAGCTTTTGTTGCAATGAAGCCCATAGATTTTTTTCTCCTAATTGATATTTTGAACTAGGCAAGCTAGATTATCATTCCGGACAACATGCCCACAGCCAAATTGGAGCTTGGCTAATCGTTTTTTGTCCCGGTGTTAGATATATGCGTTACTTAAATCTAGCTTTCAGAACCTGAGTTTCAAACTAATGACATAATAAAATAATTTATTGAAAAAATTAAATTTTAATCATTCCATTCCCCTCTTGGAGGAATAGGAGGGTTTCTCTGAAGGGTTAAAGCTAATTCATCTTCCAGAACACCTCCTCTCAGCCACTGGCGAAGGGCACTTTCAATTACTTTACTAGGGTCATTGGTCAAATGCTGAACTTGGTCTAATAACCTAGAATCTATGTTTATCGATAATTCTACTTTTTTGTTTGACTTCTGCTGATTAACTTCAGACTCATTCATCGCCATATCATAATAATCCTCAATTAATATATTCAGTATAAACTAACTAATTTAACCAGGTTACAAAGAAACAATATAATTTTGTAAGTATTCAGGTGTAGGGGTTGACAAAAAAGGTAAAATGTGTTATTTAAAATACTTGAGTTCAGGCCACCAGATGTTCCATAAAGACTGAATAGACCAAGAGCTACTGCCAAAGGAAACTCTAGGATAACTGGTTTGGCAACAGCGACAAGCAATGGAACAACTGATTAAAAAGGTAGAATGACTTGAAGGACTACAGGAAAAAGATAGTCAAACTTCATAATTATCACCTTCAAGTGATCTGCTGAAACATTCAGAAAAAACACAAGTCAAAGTTGAGGGTTAAACAGGCCATTTCAACAATATTTGATGTATCATTATTTTCAGTCCCGAAGCACTACCTAAACCTAAGTCAAACTAACGACCGTTAGAACCTAATGTATAAGGATAAGGGTGAGTTTGAGCTAACCACAGTCGTTTCTTAGGATTCCTAGGACTTTTGCCGTAATATTCATTATTTTTTTGATTCGCCAGGTTTTTGAACTATACGACTTTGATTTTCTTGAGATTTTGTCAATGCTAGACTGAAAGTGCGCTTATCTTCTAAAGGAGTATTGTTTAAATATAATAAAACAGCCTTAGCAGTAGAAGGGTTGGTGGCCAAAGGAACTTGATAGACATCACATAATCTTGATAGAGCCTCAATATCGGCATGATGAGGGTGTGAAGAAAGAGGATCACGAAAGAACACTACACCACAAATATTATTCGTGGAAATCATGCTTCCAATGGCTTGATCCCCTCCTAAAGGTCCAGACTTTACTTTTCGAGAAAGTACCAAACCTGTTGCTTGGTGAAGAAGTAGTCCCGTAGTACCTGTAGCCACAAGTGGGAATTTAGTAATCAATTTTATGTGTTGTTTCACAAACTCAACCAAGCTACTTTTCATTTCGTTATGGGCAATGAGGGCAAGATACTTTGTGGAATCAACATAGAAAAACTTATCATCTTTTCTTTTGTGATATTCATAAATTGCCTCAAAAAAAAGCTTGTATTTTTGAGCAATGCTTGGAGAAATCCTGATTAGTCTTTCATAATCTTCTACTGTAAATATAATAGCAGAGACATCTGTATTTGCGATCACATTAGCCGTGCGAATGCCTTCGTGAGAAAACATTGATTCTCCAAATATATCTCCTCCTCTTAATATTCCCAATTGGTAATCATTGGAAACAACACGAGCCTCACCGGTGATTAAACAAATGATAGAGATAGCTGGTTCACCTTGACTGATAATCTTAACTTTTTCTTTGTATGTTTGAAAGTTTGTTAGCTTTACAAAAAGTTCTATTTCAGTAACAGAAAAGGATTCCTTTAAAATAGATATTGTACTCAAAATATCAACGGCATTCTTATAGTTTGCATTGTCTTCCATATTTATCTCCTTTTATGGCATTGCTTAAATATACCACAGGACTTATGCAAAGACACTATATGTCCTGTATTTAACGCTTAGTCACCTTTGACCATTGAAAATATATACTAAGTGGAGGGTGATTAGCCGAGCAAATTTAACTTGAGAATTAGGAGGGTTTGAGGATGGTTTTAACAATTTCTGATGAAGGCTGCACAAATTTTAGGTGTTTCTCGGATTAAAATGATTGAAATGATTAATCAATGGGGGATTTATATTTTTGAATCTGAGTTTAAATCTACAGAATTCTTAAATGATTATTGTTTCTGATACTACTCCAATTAGTGAATTAGCCAAGGTTGAATATCTTGATTTGTTGCCTCAAATTTTTGGTAAAGTTGTGATTCCGCAAACTTCTCCCTACTCCCTCCCTGAAAATACTTTTTCATATTCTAAGGCTTTTTCTATTTGATTGGTATTTATGTAAGCTTGTACTATCTTGTGGTAGATATCTATAGATTCTGCGAGGATTTCTTGGCGGCGATCGTCGTCTTTTGACCAACTGCGACTGAGTTCGACTACAGTTATGGCTTTTTCATAGTTGTCGGCGGCGAGTTGCCAGTTTTGGTTGTCAAAATATAGGTTCCCTAAGTTGCGGGTAGTTCTGAGATGTTCTATAGGGTCTGCTTCTAGGGTGTACACCAGCAAAGCTTGTTGGAATGCAGCAATGGCAGCTTCAATATTTTGGGCTTTGTCTCCCCTTATTCTGTCACTGTAGGCAGCGCCGAGATTATTTTGAGTCATTGCCCAGTCCATGGGGAAGTCAGTTTGGGTGTACACCAGCAAAGCTTGTTGGTATGCAGCAATGGCGGCTTCAATATTTTGGGCTTTGTCTCCCCTTATTCTTTCCCAGTAGGCAGCGCCGAGATTACCTTGAGTTATTGCCCAGTCCATGGGGAAGTCTGTTTGGGTGCGCACCAGCAAAGCTTGTTCGTATGCAGCAATGGCAGCTTCAATATTTTGGGCTTTGTCTCCCCTTATT
>JAKQYG010000106.1 GCA_023356515.1 Trichodesmium sp. MAG_R04
GCGACAACTGTTGCACCATTAACTTTGCCATTAAGTCTGGCTCCTGAAATATCAACTACTTCTTTTTCTTGATCCGCATCCAGCACAATTTCATTCAGTGGCAGATACAGTTGTAAACCATGATTTATATCTTTAGTAAAGACTTCAGACATTAATTATTCTCCTTTTGTTTTATGGAATAAGATTTTTGGAGTTGCACATTACAGAATAGATTTCTCCAAAAATAGTCAAGCACTTACTGTTGGCATTTCCCCTTACTGGATGTAGTGCCTGTGCGTAAGTTCTAATGTAGGTCAATATTCTAAAGCATTACAAGCTTCAAAAATTGCTCAATATACTAACTACTTCAGAAAGAGTATTTTGTTTGGAAAAGATATCTCGTGAGTTATATAAGACTGAAGTTGAATAAAATCATCAGCACCAATAACAGTTTCAGAAACTCCCTGTAAAGTCACCGAAAATTGGTCAGCAAAGATACGAGTGTCGTTACCTATCTGGGAAATAGTTAATAGTTCAAAACTCAGACCATTGCCTAAACCTATTTCATCTATTCCATCTTCAAAATCAACAATAATATTATTTCCATGATCAGCAGCAAAGTCAAAGCGATCGCTGCCTGTTCTTCCCATCAAAATATCATCCCCTCGATGACCACTAATAATATCAATACCTGCACCGCCATCAACTATATCATCACCTTTACCTCCATAAAGCAAGTCGTTACCATCTCCACCAAGAATTAGATCACCTTGACGATGACCAGATATGAAATCATTGGCGCTAGTTCCAATTAAGTTATTACTTTCATCTGTACCCAGAGTTTCATTAGGAGAAATAAGGGACTGAGTAGCAGACCACACAGTTTTTCCGACTTCTCTTCCTAACTGCCGTCCATTTATATTCCCATTATTAAAATGAATACCACCGTAAAGACGAGAAATACCAGCTTCGTCCGCAGCTTCGCTAAAAGTTGCCCACTCTAAAACTACAGGTGCTTCCGGCGTCTCCCCTGGTTCAAAACTAGACTCCCCTGCTGCAAAACTTACAGCAGCACCAAAATCATCACTACCAGAAAATCGTTTCAAAATTTCTGCAGCTGCAGCACTATAGGTGCTATGACCAGAGACATATTCTGCAAAGGGAGGTGAGGGATCACTACCAGGGGTTTGATAGGTAAGAAAATCACTGGCTAAAATAGTTTGGGTTCCTTGTCCCGGACCTGCCCAAGCATCAATAGCAAAACCACCAAGCTTTGGATTAAATTCTCCAATTAAACCTAGTTTCCCTAATTCCCTTACTGTTCGCACAGGTCGAGCATAATCATAAAAAGTTTTAGCATCCCAAGCAGCAATACCAGCATCAAATACTGCGTTACCTAAGTTCAAGAAAAGTTTCACATCCTGATCTAAGGTATGATTATCTCTAGCAGAAACAAATTGTCCGAAAGTCATCCAAGTTCCAGGAGGGAAAGATGTACCACTTCCATCCTCCCAAAATTCGGCAATTAATTTTTGTTCATCTGTGAGATTAGCACTGAGATCAATTATTTTTTGTGTTTGTGTGATAAATTCAGGATTAATAATAGCACCTATCACGTCTGGAGTAATATCTACCACAGACTTGTCTGGGAGGGTAATTGTGCGTGCTTCTAAGTCTAATTCACCATCAACAAGTAAAAATGGTTCTGGTGCTTCAGGTCGTATTTCTTCTAGGGATGGGAGACTAAAGGGTGTGACTTTTCCCCAGTGAGGTGTTAAGAATGTTTGCATTCTTTGTTCTTTACCTGCTTCAGCATCAATAGGAACTGGTTCAGGAGTCCAAAACTCAATGTTAGTAGTTTCTCTGGGAGGGTTAATAGGTTGATAACTACTAATATCAGAATAAGGAGTACCATCACTATTAGGATGATTCCCTAGTTGGTTGGAACCATCATTGCGACGGAATGTTAATAGAGCTTCGGCGGAGATATTACCGATACCGGCAGGAGTAGTAGTGTCGGTGGTAGTATTGTCGGGATTAAATCCTAACTCCACCATTACGTTATCAAAAATTTCTATTTGAGTTGGAAATAGTTCAGAGAGTACTTGATAAGCAGCAAAACTTATAGCTTCTGTTTTGTTAGCATCGGTGTTTTCTGAGTGAGGGCGTTGGAGGTTGTCTTCTAGTTGAGTTGATGTAGCTAATGGGTCGTATGCACTCCAAGCATCATAGATGGCTGTATGTAGAATACCGTAAGCACGGGAGGCAATAGTTGGACCAGGAGCAGTATTGATAACTGCTTGTTGTGTAGCTCTGTCCCAGAGTACCGAAACCCTTGGTGAGGCATCTTCTACTGTGACAAGTTGAGTTTCAGAGTCTATGGTAAGATGAATGTTGTTGTTAGCATTGTTGGGTCTTTGCTGATCTTGTCTGTTAGAGTTATTCATTTTTCTTAATAAGTAGTTGTGCAGAATTAGTTACACGTCTATAATAAATAATTACACGTCTATAATAAAGTTTTTCACCTTCTAAAGAATGCGGATACAAAACTTACCCGGAAAACGGGTTGATCTAGAACGTTTGGTAAGTTATCAGTGCTCTAAAACAGTTTATTGATTTGTTTGCATAAGTCCAGCTAATAAAATAGATTAATAATTTTGCTTAGATAATCAATTCAGGTGGAGATTATTGTTATCAGTAATAATTAATAACAGTCAAATTTTGTCATGATTCATGTTGACTAACTTTTGGGGCTTGTTTCTCTTTTAGTAAGATAGAACTTTTCTATTGTGGTCTATTCAAATTCTTAAGCTATACTTAAAGAAAGTCAATTTTTTGTCAGCAAGCAAGATAGATTTTTAAGAGTTAGAAGAAAATGAAAGTTAAAAATAAAAATGTTAAATCAGATGTTAAAATAGAAAATATATTATGTGTAAATAATAATTGTCCAATTCAATTTGTATTAGGAATATTAGGAAGTAAGTGGTCAGTGTTGATTTTACAAGAGCTGTTGAATGGCGATCGCAGAACTCATGAATTATTAGAAGCTCTACCGGGAATTAGCTCAAAAACACTTATGTTAAGACTCAGGAAGTTAGAAAAGCATGGTTTATTAGCAAGACAGGTGTATCCAGAAGTCCCTCCCCATGTTGAATATTCTCTAACAGAGAAAGGTATACAAGTAAAACCAGTAATGGTAACTCTCAAAAAGTTAGGGGAGAAATGGTTGGAGGAGAAAAATTGTGATTGTTCTATGGATAGGTGCCATATTTCCAGTAGAGTTGAAACCAGAAATATCTAATAGTCAATCTATCATTGCATATTACCCTGGTGTCCGCAGTTTTTTAACAGGATTTGATTCTGAACAAGAATAATATGTTTAAACCAGTTTTTAAGTTGTGGAACTACATGAAAAAAAATGATAACCCTCTAGGGACGTTGGATACAACGTCCCTAATTTTTGGTCAGTAAGTTGGCATTAAAATTTTTCACAAAATATCAAGAAATCTCAACTTTACTATTTGGAAAACTGAGGATTTAGCATACACACCTTAATATAGCAATCCTAAATAATTTGTAAAGTCACATACCTTCTTGAATAATAGCTCTAAACTCCTCTTCCTTATACCTTTCTTTGCTAACTGTCCATAGTCTTATGGTTAGTAGAAAGTAAACATTAGATTGTTAGACTTATGAGACTCTTTGTATCAGTTTTATCCAGCAACTTTATAGCTTTTAATTATATAAAAAATGATTGCTTAACCTTCCGGATTTACAACATTAATTAGGAATTAAGTATTTTATTAATGGAAAAAAGTAATTGAATGGTATTAAATAAATACGGTCATAGGAAGCAAAAAAAAATAGTTAATGAAGTAGACAAAAAAGACTATTTTTACATATAATATTATTGAGGAATAAATATAGATTAATCTATTATCTGGTTATACCATTTCTCTATAATCATGGGCTTAATAATTGTGGCTCAAGGCCTTATTACACTGACTATTTTTATCTATCAGCCCTAAATTGGTTGTGATAATTTTTCTAATAGTTAATTGGGGCTGAAAACCTTGAAAACTATGACCACTCACTACTAACTACCAGAAAAATGTTACGAATCAAATAGGATTGCTATATACTAACTGCAACTTCATAGAAAAATGGTATCAGCTAAACCCGATTAATAATTGCTATTGCTACTTGCTACCCAATATCTACTATTTGAGATATCGGGCCTAAAATTAAAAGGGTTATTGATAGGTGGCCTACTTCCTACATAATAGTAATAATGCTCCTCATCGCTACCGTGTTTCTTCTCGGCGACAGCCGAAAACTCTTAACTATTGCCTGAAAAGCATTTTAAATTTGGCCAAATTTAGGTTTAATAGCTTGA
Organism: Trichodesmium sp. MAG_R04; assembly: GCA_023356515.1. Classification (GTDB taxonomy): domain Bacteria; phylum Cyanobacteriota; class Cyanobacteriia; order Cyanobacteriales; family Microcoleaceae; genus Trichodesmium. The sequence continues at coordinate 4,376 of JAKQYG010000106.1, forward strand.
TTCAGAAATGTCATGTTTTAGTGCTGAAGATCAAATTATTCAGAAAGTACTCCTGAATTGGTTAATAGTTAGTTGTATAGGAAGCTTAAATATTACAGAAGATTTGATAAGTGCGTGAAATGCAATTGTCCCAGACAAAATTTCCACGCTACACTGTCAAGCCTCACAGAACTGGCGCGACGACACTAATTGTAATGTCGATTATCTAAAACAATCACCAAAAATAAACCATATATATATAGATGATGCGTAAGTTCTGCTTGAGAAACTTGATATTACCATAGATGAAAATCAAAAAAAATGAGTCTGATATTAGTCTACTCAACAAGTTTGTAACTATCTTAACAGTCAAGTTAGTAGGAGTGATAACGCTGTGCAAATATTACTGATAAATCATAGCCAGCAATACTTTAACCTTATTTAGACTGGTACCAAAACCACAACCGTCACTCCTTTCCCATGTATTCATGGTTAAAAGCTAAGATCGGGAATTTTGGCGGAATAATATCTAGCAGAAGGATAAAAGAATAAGTGACTCAAGAATTTCATGTTTCAATTACTCCCCTTGGAGAAGATGAATATTTTGTCCGGACAGAAAAAGTGCCTATTGGTGGCCTCGTGGCTGAAGAAATAGTTGAATGGCCTGTAGAAGAATGGCTAGCCCAAGCTCGTCATCTATTTCGCGATCCATTAATAGATATCCTAGAAGGACGGTCCAATTCTCAGATAGTGACCCCCAACCAAATTGTGGACAGTTCTGGGGAAATATTAAGTCCAAGTCTAGTAGCACTAGGCCAAGAAATGTATCAAGAACTATTCAAAGATACCCTAAGAGATAGCTGGAGTTGTGCCCAAGGAATTGCTCATAATCGAGGTGAGGTCTTACAATTACGTTTGGGTACTAAAGACAGACATATATCTAGTTTGCCTTGGGAGGTGCTTCATATAGGCGATCGCCCCCTGGCAACTGGTACTGATATTGTTTTCTCTCGCTATCAACCTAATGCTTCCTTCCCTAAATCTAAACGGATATTAGCACCTGAAGAACCATTAAAAATCTTAATGGCGATCGCGACTCCTACCGATAAGGACAGTCTAGAACTAGAAAAAGAATATGAGGCATTACAACAAGAACTGCAAAAAAATATTGGGAAAACTCAGATCCACCTAGATATTCTCCGGCAACCAGGGCGAGAACAACTTACCCAAGCATTAGAACAAGGTAAATATCAAGTTTTCCACTATGCAGGTCATAGTAACTGGGGTGTTTCCGGTGGTGAAATATCTTTAGTGAGTAATGTAACAGGTTTAACAGAAAGTTTGAGTGGTAAGGATCTATCAGGTTTACTAGTTAACAATGGCATTCAAATGGCCATCTTCAACTCATGTAGAGGTGCTTACAATCATCTTGTTAACCCCACTGATGAAGGAATAGAGCTTAACTTAGCAGAAGCCATGGTAAAACGGGGAATTCCTGGAGTGCTAGCAATGGCAGAACGCATACCAGATGAAGTTTCTCTAATCCTGACACGTTTATTTTATCGTAATCTTAATCAAGGTTACCCAATAGACTTAAGTTTAAGTCGGGCAAGACAAGGCTTGATTTCTGCCTATGGTTCACATCAACTTTATTGGGCATTGCCTGTTGTTTATCTACATCAAGATTTTTGTGGATATCTAATTGAACAACAAAATCATTACACAAATAAAATACAAGAAGATTGCCTAACACCTATTGATGAAAAAATTGAGTCTCCCAAGTCATCAGAAAATTTCACTCGCGTAGAACCAGATATTGATTTAGAGAACCTGGATAAATATTCTACTGAACCTCAAATTGATAATTTGAATTTCCAGATTAAAGACAGTAAATATCAAATGATGACACTTGAGGATATACTACCAGAAATAGAAATAACAAAGGAACCCAATAATCAAGATAATGACAAACAAGAAGATTTAATAACATTTACACAAAGTAGTGAAGAATTAACTCAATTAATATTCACAGCATCAAATACTCATAATAAATCTTATAAGTTTCTCTGGAAAAAAAGATTAACACTATTAACATTAGGATCTGCGATTTCAGGGATAATGTTATTTCTTGGCATTTACCCCATTAGTCTTAATAATCCTCAATTACAAATGAGTGTTAAATTGCCAAAAGCACCCGCTCCAGCTATTAACCATAAATATAACAGAATTCGACTTGTTAATGAGACAATTAATAAGACTCCAGAAGTGCAAACTTTGGCAATTCAACAGTTTAATCAAAATGATCTTCAAGCTGGCCAAATGGTAGTAGAAACATTATTAGAACAAGGAGAATTAGCTAAGGCAGCAAAAGTTATAGCCTCTGTCCCAGAAAAGCTTAATGAAGATCCAAAAGTTAATTTTCTCAAAGGTCGATTAGCTTGGGAATTGTTCCAGGATAGAAACAAAAATAATCTGATAGATGAAGCTATAAATTCTTGGGAAAAAGCTGCTACTCAGAACCAATCAAATATTCAATATCAAAATGCTTTAGGCTTTGCTTATTACACCAAAGGAAATATTGAAAAAGCTTATGCAGCTTGGTTAAAGGTATTACATTTATCTGGAGAAATTGCCCCGGAAATAGAAAAAATTAGTTCTGTTTCTTATAAATCCCAGGGAAATTTATCTGTCATAAATAGGGAATCTCTCAATGCTTATGCAGGTCTAGGATTAATTACACTTAAATATTCTCAAAATTTACAAAAAACTCCCGTTCAAGCTTTTAAATATGCTAGTAAAGTTATGAGAGAAGCTGGCCAAGAGTTTCATATCCTACAACTACAAAAAAATTGGTTGTGGTCTCCTAAAGCTCGTAAAGATTGGGATTTACTATTGAAACTTCAAGAAAGGCAGCAATTTGAACATAATACAAATTCAGAAGAGCTAGCTTAGTATATAGCTGAAGTCAAAAGTTTTAGTTAAGGGAGCTTTACTTTTGACTGGCACTTAGTGCTAAACTACTGTATTTGATATGATTTATACAGGACTTTGGTTTGGCTAAGTCCTGATCATAACAATCCTGAATAACTTATTTAATTAAAGTAGTAATGGTTAGATATATTGAAAGTTTATTCTTACAATAACTAACTTAATTATAGAAAATATTACTATGGCACAAAAAAATGACAATATTATTAATTTTTTCAACTCAGTTCCTGGCTGGATACTCTCACACTTAATTGCTGTTTTGTTAACTTTATGTGGTGTTTGGTTGTTTCAAAATAGAACATTAAATTATTCTAAAACTATACCTTTAACTCCTGATCCAATTAACCTTGAAAGATATAATAAAGAAAAGCCTATTATTTATAGTGCCAATACTGTAGAAGCAGAAAAAAAATTAGCTATTGAACAGTTTAGCAAAAATGATATTCAAGCTGGAAAAAAAGCTATCGAATCTCTACTCAATAGAGGTGCTTTTTTAGAAGCAAAAGAAGTTCTTAAAATTGTAAAAAATGTAGCCAATAATAACAACTTTATGGACCCTGATATTGATTTTTTGTATGGTCGGTTGATTTGGGAGTTAGCCCAAGATGGAAACAGAAATTATACTGTAGATGAAGCTTTATTTTTCTGGGAAAAAGCGGTTTCTCAAAATCCTGATTATGTTTTATATCAAAATGCTATAGGTTTTGCTTACTACACAAAAGGAGAATTGAAAAAAGCTTATGATACTTGGTTCAAAGTATTAAAATTATCAGGAGAAACTTTACCAGAAACAGAAACATTGCAGAATATTTCGACTCAAGATATTACTACTCCAGCAGTTGAACAAAAAGATGCTCTTAATGCTTATGCTGGTATTGGGTTAGTAATGATGAGATCTGCTCAAACTTCTCGGGGAAATGAGCAAAGAGAACGTTGGTTGAGAGCCCTTCAATATCGGACAAAAGTAATGGATGAAGCGGCAAGAGAATATCATATTCCTCAACTTCGACAAAATTGGTTATGGTCGCGGGTGGCGCTACGAGATTGGGATTTTCTCATGAGAACAGATTGGAATATTTTAAGGAAAAGAAATAATTGATAAACCAAATTCCAAGTATATGAAGTATGGATATTAAAAATTCAATGTTCCTAGTGCTTATCTCTTCTCCGCACTGGGAACTATAAAAATCAACAGGTTAGGAAAATAATGCTATAGAATTTATAAAGTGAGAAGCTTAAACAGTAATTTTTTCACCTTATTTTAAACCTATTTTTTTCTCAAGTTCTATCAATAAGAAAGTAATAACGAAGAAGAGTGTTAATATCTTGAACTATAATTTAGAACTACCAATTAATTAGCTAGAGAGAAGAATTAGATGAGCGCTCACTTTCGTGAATTACTCAAAAGCATTGGCAGTGGTACACACACAGGAAAAAATTTAACTCGTCAAGAGTCAGCTGCAGCAATGGAGATGATATTGTCAGGAGAAGCAAAACCTGTCCAAATAGGTGCTTTCTTTATTGCTCACCGTATTAAACGCCATACTGGTGAGGAGTTAGCAGGAATGTTAGATACCTATAACGAATTGGGGCCTAAACTTCAACGTAAACCATTTATGGGTACAGTAATAGTGCTGGGTTGTCCTTATGATGGGCGATCGCGGACTGCACCTATTACGCCACTCACTGCCTTGATTTTAGCAACAGCAGGAGTATTTGTTGTAATGCATGGTGGAGCACGGATGCCAACAAAAGAAGGAATACCTTTTATTGAGATATGGCAAGGGTTGGGGGTTGAGTGGAAAAAACTATCTATGGTTCAGGTGCAACAGGTATTTGAGCAAACTGGCTTAGGGTTTATTTATATACCAAAACATTTTCCACAAGCAGATGCTTTAGTAGAATACCGTCGAGATATTGGTAAACGACCTCCTATAGCAACGATGGAATTAATTTTGGCGCCGTTTGTGGAGGAAGTTCATGTTGCTGCTGGTTATGTTCATCCTCCCACAGAAGTTACGTTTCGTCAAGCATTAAAATTACGCGGTTTAAGGAATTATACAACGGTTAAGGGATTAGAGGGTAGTTGTGATTTGCCACGTGATCGGACAGGTATTATTGGGTTGTCGGTGCCATCTGGAAATGATGTCGAATTTGAACGTTTGTTATTACATCCAACTGACTATGATTTTGGGGGCAAGGAAGTTCCATTGGGTTCGACTGCGGAGTTAATAGAGGAGATGCAAGGAGTATTGCAGGGTAAAGCAAGTCAGTTAATGTCAGCAGCTATCTGGAATGGCGGTTTTTATTTGTGGCGTTGTGGAATTTGTTCTGATATTAACAAAGGTTTATCGAAAGCGGAAAGTTTATTGAACAGTGGTAAAGTTGGGAATAAGTTGAGGGAAATTAAAACAGCAGTTGGGTTTTAATTTTGGTGGCTGCATTTAAAGCTAGTCGTCAAAGGGGAACTAAACAGCAAAAGGCAGGTAAATTTAGGTCTATCAGAGACCGACTACAATCCATAAAGTTTAGGGTCGAAGACTTTAAAAAAGGTACTTGGTTACCAATGCTAACAAAAGGATTAAACTTCCAAAGTATTTCAATTGGGACAGCATAATCCCTACTTTTGAGTCATCCCAAATGGTTGCCAAATCAGGAAAAAGGAAGCGTAAATTAAACTCGAAAACAGTTCGCCAAATGGGCTCATTGGGCACATTATCGTTTCAAACAAACTCTTAAGTTCCACGGTTTCAAACGAGGCGCGACTGTCGTAGATGTAACTGAGGAATATACTTCTAAAACTTGTACGTTCGGGCGGTCATGTTCATCAAAATTTAGGAGGGTCAAAGCATTTTAAATGTCTGTGTTGCGGTCACTCAATGCCGAGAGATTGGAACGGCGCTTTAGGGATATTCTTTAAAGCATTGCGAGATACCGCCAATGTCGATGGTTCTGCCGTCACATTGCTATGAACGGTATTTTAT
>JAKQYG010000107.1 GCA_023356515.1 Trichodesmium sp. MAG_R04
TTTTCTGATTTTAAATTTTCCGCTTTAGGAGGATATAATTTAAACTTTTCTTTCTCTAATTGTTTAGATAAATTGTTAATAATATCTTGGAAAGTTTTCTTTTGAATTTCATTTTGTGCAGCTTGTAATAACTGCTGCATTGTTAATAAATTTGCTTCTAGTTCTGGGATAGTTGCCATAGTTATCTAGTGAGTCTATAAAAAAAAATTGCTTTTCTGCTAGGATTCTTCTTAAGATGCTAATAATTTGTCTAGGTAGTATTTCGACCCTCCTATACGTCAAGTTTTCTGTTAGCTTAACCACTTCTCTATTATACCAATTTGAAAAAAGAATGCTATATTTGAGTCAAACTGAAATTATTAAGCAATTAACACCGGTCGAATAACTTTTACAGCATTTTACCGAAAAATTGGGTTTAAAGCCTCGCCCATAAGCGGGCGATTTTTTAGTTGATTTTTTTTCACTGGTCTAGTCCTTGTTGGTTTTTAGTTCACAGGAAATATATTAGTCGCGGGTGGGCATACCGAGACAAAAAACGGACGGGTCGGCAAGTGTCAGACTACTGCCAAAGTAGCAGCAGCCCGTGAAACGTCAACCCGCCGAGGAGCTAAGGCTCGGTAGGAAGCCCGGTGCCTTTAGGCCGGGGAGGAGTCAAATTATTATTGAGGTATACCCAAGCGGGCAGGATGTGTGCACCACATGACTTTCAACATTTACCCTGTACATCATTTGCCCGAAATCTGCTATTTAATAATTTTAAACTACTAGTGTTGATTGTTCTTACAGCCCTTTCCTTTGTTATCGGGACTTACACAAAATTAAATGCAAAAAATAGACTTAAATGTAGGCGAAGAAAGGCTTTTACCTCAAAACGGCTTAATTTTTATAAGCGAGGATTCTGACTGTTTTGAGGGTGTTGACGTAATTTCCTTGTCTAGCATAACTTTCAAGTATTTTTCTCCTCACGGGGTGACAAGTAAGCTTAATAGTAGATATAGTAATTATTTGAGAAAATAAGTTGAATAATAATTCAATTCAAAAGTGTTGGAAATAGTTTAAAATACGATAAAAAAGGGTTAGTAATTACAAAGAAAAATCAATAAAAGTGAATATATTAGGCTTTTATCAATACCATATTAAGCAAAGATTGAGTTCATCTCAAGTAATAAAACCACAAATATTATTATACTTGATATCAGTACATAAAACTCTACAGATCTCAAAATTAAGCAATTATTTTCCCCTGCCAATAAAATCAGAAAGTAAGGGAAAAAATATACAAAAATTTTGAACTTTAAAAGAGTTTAGTTTAGCTTTATTTTGGTTTCCTTTAGTTAAAAAACTAATAGAAAATTTATTTAGTATTTCCTCATAATGAGTATTAATTTTGGATATAACTCAGTGGCAAAATACTAATATATTAATGATTAGTTTAGCTTGGGGAAAGAGGGTTTTACCTATATATTGGAAAATTTTAACTAATGAAGGACCCAGTAATTTAACCGAACAAAAAGCAGTAATTCGTCCAGTTATAAGATTATTAAAAGCCCAGAAAATCATTCTGACAGCAGATAGAGAGTTCCATAGTATTTTTCTATCTCACTGGTTGAAAAAATATCATAAACAAGATGTATATTTTGTTTTTAGAAAAAAAAATCGACGATAATTAAACGAGGTAAAAAATAATGATATTCTAGAATTTTATTGAGAGATAGATTGTCCTTATTGTCAAAGCCATAAAGTAGTGAAAAATGGTCATCGTCAGGGAAAACAGAGTTATCTTTGCCGTGAGTGTGGCCGTCAATTTCGAGATAGCCCCTGTCCTGCGGGTTATAGTTCTGATGTTAAAGAGCTTTGTGTAAAAATGTCCCTTAATGGTATGGGATTCCTAGCCATTGAGAGAGTGACTGGTCTTTCCCACTTTCTGGGACCAGCATCAGGAATTTTTTCAGCTATGATTAATTACAACTAGATTATAGTTAGGAATAAACAGTAACTCTTACTGACAGATACTGTATAACCTAGCATTTGCTACAAGTCCTGACTTACCTAAAAATCAAAAAAATAACTAATCTTTCCCGACTGTACTGAAAGAATTTGAGTATCCTGCAACCACTGACCATCAAAACACCCCAAATGAGTAGTAGTAATCAAAGTTTGAAAACGGTTGGTAATTGCTTCTAACAACTGATTTTGCCGATGTAAATCTAACTCTGCCAAAACATCATCTAACAACAATAAAGGTGGTTCCTGCACTACCTGCTCAATAAGTTCCAATTCAGCTAACTTCAAAGCTAATACCAAAGTGCGCTGCTGACCCTGAGAACCATATTGTCGTGCCGGAGTATCATTAATAGTAAAAGTTATATCATCCCGATGAGGACCCACCACAGTAGTACCTTGATATTGTTCGGCGATCGCTCGTGCTTTAATTTTCTCTAAAAAAGTTTGACGTACTCCCTCCAAACTATTCTGAATAATTAACTCTTTACTATCAACAATTACATTTGCTAAATATTCCATTTTTAGAACTTCCATACTCCCACTAATAGCAAAATGCCATTCACTTGCTAAAGGTGCCAACTTCTCCAAAAGTCTCTGTCGTCTTCGAATTACTCGCGCTCCAGTAGTTGCTAACTGAGCATCCCATAAAGCTAACTCTTGAGCAGGAATAAAATATAACGAACCAGTAGTTTCTGTGGCTATCTTTTGTTGGCGAATTTTCTTCAACAAGGCATTTCGCTGACGGAGAACTTGATTATACTGTAGAAGAATATGAGCATAGACAGGTTCTAATTGTACCAAAAGTCTGTCTAACCAATGACGTCGCACTTCTGGCCCACCTCTAACCAAATCTAAATCTAGACTAGAAAAATGAACCACATTCAGAATACTTAAAAAATCTAAATGGCGACGTAAAGTTTCTCCGTTAACTGCTACAGTACGTTTACCTTGACTCCGCAGGGTTAAAGTCAAATCAATATTTCCCAATTGTTTTTCTAAAGACCCCTGAACTTGACCTACTAGTTTGCCATCTAGGATTAAATTGCGATCGCGAATTGTTCGGTGAGACTTAAGGGTAGAAAGTAACTCTACTGACTCTAGTAAATTAGAGTTAAACTAAGCAAGCTCATTTCCAGAGTAGTCCCTTTATAGAGCCTGCTCGTCTTCAGAACCGGACTTGAGACTTTCACCTCATCCGGCTCCTCTCCTAAACGTCCCTTTTCATGGGCACATCCTTAAAAATCCATCTCAGACCGAATAAGCCTTAATGGTTAACTGCTTTTAAACCCTTGGCAGTTTTAGAGTCGCGGCAATGTTGGTGCAACAGTTTTTTATTTCTGTAGGTGTTGTCACCACCTTTAGACCTTGGGACGATGTGGTCAACTTCGATTAAATCCGTTTGTCTAAAGTCTAATCTACAAGATGCACATTTACCTTTTTGTCGTTTAAGCAGGGTTGTTACTTCTTTCCTTACCACTGGATGTTGGCCAATTCTACTACTCCAATAAGTCCAGTCACCGTCATAGGGTGACTTATTACCTTTCACTTTGATGTTTCCTATAACAGGCATATCTGAGTGTTGGTTTAGTATATATTCACCATCATTAAGAATCAAATTTCTGGCTCCTTTGACCTTGAGGAAATACTTTTTATTTACCCAGGTGGCTGACTTATTTGGATGCCTTCTACTTGTCCATCTCCTTAGTCTCTTCCATAGGAGGCTATCTATTTCATCAAAAACCTCTTTACTGACGAAGGCTGAGAAGTAATTAGCCCATCCCTTTATTATCGGATTTAGTTTAGCTATTAAAGCTTTAGTGGAGACAGTTTTATGAGAATCACATATATCTGCCAATTTCTGATAATGAGTTTTAATACTCTTAGCAGATGGTTTAATCAGCGTTTTAAATCCTTGTTTGGTTGACTTTACTTTCCATTGCCTAATTGTGAATCCTAAAAAGTCAAATCCGGATCTGTTTCCTTTATATTCTTCCAACGTATGGGCAATTTTGGTTTTTTCTGGTTTTAGTTCTAATCCTAGATGGTTTAACCATTCCTGTATTAAGGTCTTTGATTGTTGGACTACTTTGATGTCTTCGTGCAGAATTACAAATTTATCAGCATAGCGTACTACAGATAGGCTAGATTGCTTATCGCGTTTTGACATTGTTGCCCCACTTGAATATTTAAGTGGAAGTTTTTCGATAAATTCCATTAACTTATCTTCCATACCATGTAGGGCGATGTTGGCTAGTAGGGGACTAATTACCCCTCCCTGTGGTGTCCCTTGTAAAGTACCTAGGGATTGTTTATTGTCAAATACTCCAGAATTTAGCCATTGCTTGACTATTTGTCTGTAAGGAGATAGACCTATTTTTCCTAGCAGTGCATCATGGTTAATTTTGTCAAAACACTTGGATATATTGGCATCTAACACATATTTTGGCTTGTGTTTAATATCATCAAAAATGGCTCTAATGGCATCATGTGTTGACCGTCCTGGCCTAAAACCATAGCTATTAGGTGCAAAGCGTGCTTCCCATTCTGGTTCCATACCTAGTTTTACCAAGGCTTGTAGCGCCCTACCGTAGATCATAGGAATGCCTAATGGACATTTGTCATCCTGGTTTATTGGTATCCAGAATCTGATGGTTGGACTTGCTTTGAGATAGGGTAATTCAAGTATGTCTACCAGGTTAAGTCGTTGCATTAATGGAAGATTTTTTATACCATTTATGCTTGCCGTTTTCTTGTCCTGATTATCTTGTATCACGCGCCTAACAGCTAGCAACCTTGCATAATAACTTTTGCTCAGAAGTTTTTGGTATTTGTGCATCTTGCGGATTTCGCCACGGCTGGATGCTCTGTAAATTAACTTTTGCAACTTAAATACATTCTTCTCGACCCGTTTCCAATTTATATCCTTCCATTCAAGGTTTGGATTGACAGAAATCTGTGACGGTATATCGTCTGTATCCCATGCCACGCTTAAAAAGGGCTTCGGATTACCCAATCTTCTTTTTAGTGTTTTAGCTTTATTCATCACTATTAATTACTTTACATTACGTCTAACAGTGGGTACGTCTGCATAATTATGCTTTTTACCCAATCCTGCTCTCCCTAAGACCTACGACTAATTGCGTAGATTGACCTTGAATGGCTTCCTAAGTTTTCGACCTATATTCTTAGGTGTCTTAGAGAGGTTTTCTCGTTCCCTTATGCCTTTATTACAACTGATTTAGTGGGATAAATTCTCCCGGAGGGTTCGGTATGGTTGTTGACAGCCTCGGAAAAATAAGGTTATCCATAGTCCCTCTGACTTTCGTCCTACACTCCATAGCTACCTTTGGAATGGTTTGCTCTAACGAGAGTTTGATTATCTTCCTGTTCGTCCACTTGTCAGTCTCTGCTAGCGGTATCGTTTCTGGCAACTGGTATTGTTCCGCGTTTAGACCAGCTTCGGAGATTGATGTTCAGTCTCTACTCCGTGGCCTATGCTGTCAACCCAACAACAAGGCGAGAGGAATTTCACCTCTAAGGACATAAGAGTTATCCGCAAGTCGAGGTTGTCCCTATGTATTGACTTGGGATGGCCATTTATCTCCAGCTTCCGGACTTAGTGGCCAACGAGTCGCACCTTCCCTTGAGCATTGTCTCCCACCAAAATTGTTTTGGCAGCATCAAATTTAACTTGCTGGTCTTGATAGTTTCTAAACTGTCGTAAATGTAAATATCTCAGATACATATTCAGAAGGAAAAAGGAAATCAAAAGTCATGTATTCAAAAATAAAAAGTAATATACAGCAAATTCCAAGTATACGAAGTACAGGTATTAAACATTAAATGTTCTCAGTGGGGGCATCTTCCCCACGATAGGTTGACCTCCACCTTGGTGGAATCAGCTGTAATTGAGGACTTACGGAAAAAATGGAATTATATACTGCCTGTAGGAGTTAACAAAATTTAATCCCTAGTAAGTCGTGTTATATAAAGGACTTACGCCAAGGTACCATATATAGAGCCTTGGTCCGTTACCCTAGCGCTTTTCATGTCGCCAAGCGAAACATACCCTCCCAATAGCGTTCATGGGTAAGTCTTAATATCATTTCTCAAAAGCCTTGCTATATTTGGAAGCTGGCAAAATTGCTTTTCTTGATAACCGAAGTTACTAAATATCAGCCATTTGCTAGAACTAATCATATTTCTAAATATAAAATTCAAATATAGCAAAGTTTTTAGTAATTAGTGTAATATGAGCAAACAGAATTTGTAGGTAGGTTGCCGTAAATTTTATACAAATAGTTTTCTATATTAAGCTACCTCTTCTGTTGTTTTTTTCTTGTTACTTTTTACTTCTTCCTTAATTATATTTAACTGTGTATTCTCAGACAAATATTCAGCTAACTGTGCTTCAATATTTTCTTTAACGATATGACGGTACTGATGAAAATGTTCGATATGAGCGCAAGTATTTATATAACTTGTCAGAACACTAGAATTATTTTTTTTGATACTAAACAAATGATGCCAAAACTTCCAACGAGTTTTTCGCTTTATTCCCTGCCGCCAGCAAATAATCAGCAATGCTCGTAATTCTATCCAACTTGGCATTTTGATTGCACCTTTAGCAGTAGGAGTGCCCATTATTAGGAAATGCCGATAAGTTCTATCTAAAAACTTTTCACAATCATACAATTGCCAGAATGCTTCTACATATTCCTTAGCAATATCTTCTATTGGTCTGGTAGGGATAAAATTTGTCAATGTTACTTGATTACCATTGCCACATTTATCTAAAAGGCGACCTTCCTTTTTAAGACGATGCCAGAGTGCAGTATTTGGCAATACTTGCAACATACTAAAAAAGGCAGTGGGAATAGTTGTCTGTTCCACAAATTGAACAATGCGATCGCCTGCCCCTCGTTTTTCTCCATCAAAACCAATAATAAACCCTGCCATTACCTTTAAACCAGACTTAATAATTTTCTCGACCGCATCATTTAGAGGGTTGCGATTATTTTGGTATTTCTGGGTTAACTGTAAACTATCTTCATCAGGAGTCTCTATTCCTAAAAATACTGATTTAAAATTACAATCTACCATTAATTGCATTAATTCTTGGTCTTCTGCTAAGTTGACAGAAGCTTCTGTAGCAATTTTAAATGGACATTGACGTTCTGCTTGCCAAACTTTTAACTCTCTAAGCAACAACTTAACATTACGTTTGTTACCAATAAAGTTGTCATCCACCATAAATAGAGAACCACGCCATCCTAAATTATATAAGTAATCTAACTCTGCTAATAATTGTGCTGGCGTTTTGGTACGAGGTTTGCGACCATACAAAACAATAATATCACAAAATTCACATTGGAATGGACAACCCCGGGAAAACTGAACCGACATAGATTCATAATATTTCATTTCCAATAAATCAAATCTGGGAATAGGAGTTGTTGTCACATCAGGTTTATTCCCATCTGCCCGGAAAATACCTTGAGTTTCCCCACGCTGAATAGCATCGACAAATATTGGTAAAGTAATTTCCCCTTCGTCCAAGATCAGAAAATCTACACCACTGTCCAATTGTTCTTGGGGCAATGCTGTCGGATATGGACCACCACAAGCGACTAATTTGTGGCGTTGTTTTGCTTCTCGGATTTGGTTATGTAAGTCTTCTTTTTGGACAATCATGGCCGAGAGTATGACTAAATCTGCCCATTCCCATTCTGCTTCTGTAACTGACCTAATGTTTCTATCTACTAACTTATACTCCCATTCCTGGGGCAAGATAGCTGCTACTGTAACTAAACCTAACGGAGGTAGCATTACTTTGCAATTTACTAGTTCTAGAATTTTTTCAAAAGACCAGAAAGATTGGGGAAATAGGGGGTAAATTAATAAGACTCGCATTAGATGTTAGTTCCTCACATTAGGATTAAATATTAATTTATAACAGGCTAAACCTAACTTTAACGTTATTAAGTTAATTTCGCCAATAAATTAAATATTAATTATTGACTATAGGAGTTGAAATTAAAAACTCATAAGAGTTTTGGGAAATTTATTTAAGGAAACCATCTTTAATTTTTCTTAGTCTCATCCTAAACAAAACAAATTTTTGTCAAATCATTAACTGGCCTTACCCACTCATTCATATGTTAAGTTTTAGCAGGTTTGAGGGTTTAAGTTAACAGAAAAAATGAAAATGATTGCAGTCAAAAGTTATAGAGATTTAACGGCGCGGCCAAAACTAATTGATTTTGTAGTAAGATTTTATCAATTAACTTCTCAAATTTCCAAAACATAAATTTAGTGAAACCTTCAATCAAAGTCATCTTAAACAAATGGGAAGCAATTGATAGGATCCTGCATAGTTTAATGCAAAAACCAAGTAAAAATGAAAAATAGTGAATTTTATTTATTTTTCAACCTAACACCTATGAGGTTATTAATATTTTTTTTGAATTAATGAATATCAAGGTCAGGTATATTAGCAAATTTTTTCGCATAAAAACCTTTCTTTAATCATTCAAAAATTACTTTTCATTTCCCTCTTTATTCTGCTTCTGCAATTAATTTGAGATAATTCAAAAGGTTTGCGTAGCTTATTTTTAATCAGGGTAATAAACCAGGTTTTTTGTTTAAAAGTGTAAGTCTTGTTTATAATTTAATAATAGATTGTAGTAGACCCTAAAAAAATTATTATCATGTCTCAATGTCTCAACCCTGAATGCCTTAGTCCTAACCCTGTTAATTCTCAGTTTTGCCAAAAATGTGGAAAGAAACTATTACTTGTAGAACGTTATTGGGCAAAAAGTATTCTAGGAATTGGTGGTTTTGGTAGAACTTTTTTAGCAGTAGATGAATTTAAACCTTCTAAACCTCTTTGTGTGATTAAACAGTTTCTTCCTCAAACACAAGGCACTAAAACCGTAAAAAAAGCTGCAGATTTATTTGCACAGGAAGCGGAAAGGTTGGAATTGCTAGGAACACATCCACAAATTCCTGAACTTTTTGCTTATTTTTCTGTAGGTAGTCGTCAATACTTAGTACAAGAATTTATTGAAGGAGAAACCTTACAACAAGAGTTAGATAATCATGGCGTTTTTAATGAAGATCAGATTCGAGAATTATTAATAGATTTATTATCTGTTTTGCAGTTTGTTCACAGTCATAATGTGATTCATCGGGATATTAAACCAGATAATATTATTAGAAGAGAAGCAGATCAAAAGTTAGTATTGGTTGACTTTGGAGCATCTAAGATTATACAAAAAGTTCAACGTTATAGCATGGTAGAAACAGTTATTGGTTCAGCAGAATATTGCGCACCAGAACAGTCGATAGGAAAACCAAAGTTAGCCAGTGATTTATATAGTTTGGGGGTAACTTGTTTACATTTATTAACTAATATGAGCCCCTTTGATATATATGATGTAATGGAAATGGAGTGGGTATGGCGAGATTGTCTAAATGGAAATTTTGTCAGTGATGAATTGGGGAAAGTTTTAGATGGTTTGGTGAAGCAAAAACTTAAGGAACGTTATCAGAAAATTGAAGATGTCTTAGCAGATTTACAACCAAGTATTTCTACTGTTCAACAAAATACTATTCTACAATATTCTACTTCTTCTAAGGTACCTTTGGTTTCAGCTGGAAAGATAAACTATGAAAAGTTGCGTGACTTATTAGCCGCAGGAAAGTGGAAAGAAGCAGACCAAGAAACTGGTAATTGTATGTTAAAAGTTACAAAGCGAGATAAGGAGGGTTGGTTTAGAGTAAAAGATATAGATAATTTTCCTTGTGAAGACTTGGGCGCTATTGACAAACTTTGGGTAAAATACAGTAATGGTAAGTTTGGCTTTTCTATTCAGAAGAAGATTTATCAGAGTTTGGGTGGTACAAGACAATATGATAGAAAAGTATGGGAAGCTTTAGGCGATCAAGTTGGATGGCGTCAGGGAGGAAATTGGTTGGGATATTCTGACTTAGATTTTAATCTCAACACCCATTACACGGGTCATCTCCCAGGGGTAGCTGGGCTTGTGGCTGGATGGGTGTGGAGGCTTAGTCTTGTTTACCTCTTCTCTCGTGCAGATATTTGTAGAGTTTAATATACTGAAAATGTGGTAAAAGTTGCGGAGTTATTTGTACAGGAAGCAGAAAGTTTGGAATTGTTAGGAAAGCATCCACAAATTCCTGAACTTTTTGCTTATTTTACCGTAGATAGTTGTCAATATTTAGTACAAGAATTTATTCCGGGAAAAACCCTAGAACAAGAATTAAATAATTATGGAG